>JBGQLF010000035.1:0-16644 GCA_041499985.1 Gemmataceae bacterium | reverse complement strand
TTCGTGACGAGCGACCGCTCGTGGGGCCAACTGGCCCGTCAGGTCAGTCAGACGTGTTGCCAGAAATAGAGGAGCACGACCTTGCCGCGGTAGTCGCTCAGCTGGAAGCGAACGCCGTTCTGATCCGGGCCTTCGATGTTGGCTGCTTCCTTGCCGACGGCGAGGTGGCGAAGCGCGAACAGCTCCCTGTGGGCGTTGTCGCCGACAGTGCCGCCGAAGGGGAGTTTGACGTCGCCGTATTTCTCGGCGGCCTGTTCCAAGACCGCCTCGACCTCCGCGACGGCCGTGGCGCGGTCTTGCCGCCGCAAGGTCTCGAGGTAGTCCTGGCCATACAGGCCCTCGTAGCGCTTGTTGACCACCGGCTGCTCCTGGAGCAAGTCGAGCCGATTCAAACGGCCGTTGAGGAACAGGGCCAGGCGCAGGCAGGCCTGGCCCTGGACCTCCTTATGCGGGTTTTTCTCGAGCACTGTGCGCAGGAACGTTTCGCATTCTTGGCGAAAGCCAAACTGGACCCGCTTGCACGTCTCGCCCAGCTGGTCGCTGCGAACGTGGTCGCGCAGCAGGATCGCGATGGCCCTGGCTTGCCTGCTGTCCTTTCCCCAGCCGGGGTGCGAGCTATAGTTGTCCAACCAGTATTCAAAGGTGATGACCTGAGTGAGGGCATCCAGGGTCCACGGTTCCTTGGGGTTCTGCTCGGCCAGTTCCAAGAGCCGGCGCGGGAGTGGTTCCACGCGCGCGGCGGCCTGTGTTCGCTCGTCGTCAGTCGCCGCCTTCCAACTCGCATGCGCGGCTTCCCCGAATTCCTTGAGGATCGCTCGGTACTGATCCGCGGGCGCGACCAGCTTGTCCTGGGTCGCTGCCATCGACAGGCTGAGGACAAGAACCAGGATTCCTCCCATGATGCGGTGCTCCGGTTCATTACGGGCAGTTCGTGGCAGCGCGTTTCGTTCGATCATCATACCAGGCACTCGACAAGCGCCAAATTCGTCTGCGTTTCGCTGCCATCGGCTGTATGTTCCGAAACGCAAAGTGACTACTCGATTGGAATTGATCTCTCGGTAATCGGCAACCTTGAAACAGCCCTGGAGGCCATGCGTGGTTGGAACCGGGTGAATCGAGACACGGCAGGCCCCAGTGAGAACGCGTGTTGATGCCCGAAGCGCGGAACGCTTCGGGCACATCGCCCGCGGCGTGTCGAACGGACGCGCGGAACACGACTCCCGGAGTCCGCGCGATCGAAGCGGAACTTGCAGCGGTAGGAAACCGCGATTAAGACGGTCGCTTGCGCTTCCGCCTAGTCGGACTGAAACCGGTCCATCGACCATTCTGCGCGGGAGCCACGACGACCTCACACCAACTCCCAGCCCTTGCGGTAGGACTTGCTCACCAACGAACTCGCACGGGCCGAGTTGCGGAATTGCATCGCGGCGGAATCCCAGGCCAGTTTCTGACCCGCGAACCGCACCGCAATGTTGCCCAGTAACATGGTCTCCGTCAGCCGGCCTGCGAATTCGAAACTCGATGCCGCCAGCGCGGGCTTTCCGGCTCGGATCGCTTCCACCCATTCCCGTTTCTGATGCGGGTCTTCATCCTTCGCCACGCCGACCGGGCCGTTTTCGGGCTTGTCTGTTTGCACGCCGGCGAAATCCTTCTCCGGTGTCAGGCGGAATTTCGCGCCGTAATCGTTCGGGCTGAACAGCATGCCCTTGGTACCGATGAGGAGCGAACCGCTGTCCGCGGCTGTTTCCCCTGGACGAAGGACTTGGGCCAGCAAGTCCGCGGGCGGCAGAACCCGCGAACCATCGCGTGCACCTTCGTACCAGTGGAGCGCGACGGCGGGTTGTGTTCCCCGGGCGGGGAAGAAATAAGTGATGATGGCCCAGGCCGGATACGTCTCGGCGTTGACGGCGCCCGCCTCGGCGGTCACGGCGATGGGCGCATCCAGTTGCAGCGCCCGGAACGGCATGTTGGCCGTGTGGCAGGCCATGTCTCCCAGAGCGCCCGTTCCGAAATCCCAGTAGCCGCGCCAATCGTGCGGGTGGTAGGCCGGCTTCTTTCCGCCCGGCGCGTTGTTGTCTTCCCGCACGGCAAACGGTCGCAACGGTGCGGCCCCGAGCCATTCTTCCCAGTGGACGTGCTTGGGAACCGGCGCCGCGGGCGGGCGGGACACCACATCGGGAGATTGCTTCCAGTATTTGAATGGGCGGTTCGTCCAGACGTGGGCTTCGGTGACGTCGCCGATGATCCCGCCGCGCACGAGTTCCACGGCCCGGCGCAGCCCGCTGTGGGCAGAACCTTGATTCCCCATCTGGGTGACCACACCCGCCTTGGCGGCGGTTTCGCGCAGCAAGCGGGCCTCAGCCGGAGTCTGGGCGAGCGGCTTTTGACAATAAACGTGCTTTCCCGAACGGATCGCCAGCAGCGACGGCAACGCGTGGGAATGGTCGGGAGTCGACACGGTGACCGCGTCGATCTCCTTGCCGACCTCGTCAAACAGTTTCCGGTAGTCGTAAAACCGGCGCGCCTTCGGCCAGGTGGCGGCCCGCTGGCCGAGCCGCTCCTCGTCGATGTCGCAGAGGGCGACCACTTCCAGGAGCGCCCCTGCCTGTTCGATGTCGCTGGAGCCTTTGCCTCCGACTCCGATGCCCGCGACACGGAGTCGTTCATTCGCCCCGTCGGCCTTCACCACGGAAGATGCCGGACCCGTGAAGAGGTAACCGAGGGGAGTTGCTAAACTCAATTGAAGGATTTGCCGGCGGGTCAGGGAGAGAGTCATGGTACTGCTCGCTGGTTGAAGGTTGAACGATTCGTCCGTGCCGGTCCGATCAAACGGGCGACGCGCCTCGGCGTATTCTTTCCGAGTCTGAGTCGAGGAACCCTTATTCAGCAGATCATTGTAATGTTCCAATCTGCGCGGACCAGCTCTCTCACGAACAGAAGCCGCTGCGAAGAGTATCGAAAGTGGCTTTTTGGTAGACCGTTGCGCGCGTCGGTCACATCGCCCTAGTGGTAAAGAGGATTATCCACCTGGATGTGTGCTGCGCTTATGGTACCATCTTCGGGAGCCGAGATGGTACGATCGGTTGCCACTTCTTGGGGGAAGTCCCATGCACACATCGGCCAGCCCACATCACCCCTTGATGGGCCGACGCACCTTCCTGCAGACCGGGACGATCGGGGCTCTCGGGTTGTCGATGACCGGCGTCGCCGCCCTGCGCGGCGCGGGGCCGGCAGGCGCTGCGGGCGGGGCGAAGGCGGTCATCTTCCTCTTCCTCACGGGCGGGGCTTCGCAGCACGATACCTTCGACATGAAGCCTCACGGGCCGGCCGATTTCAAGGGCGAGTTCAACCCGATCGCGACGCGCACCCCCGGCGTCCAGATCTGCGAGCACCTGCCGATGCTGGCCCAGCGCAGCCGGCACTGGGCTTTGGTCCGGTCGCTGACGCATACCAACAACGGCCACGACGCGGCCACGTACTTGATGCTCACGGGGCGGTCGCAACTACCAACGACCTTCCGGTCGAGCCAGCCGCAGGGGACCGACTTCCCGTCGATCGCGGCCGTCGCCGGCGCCATGACGCAGCGCCGCGGCATCTGGCCGGGCAGCGCCGTCCTCCCCGAAAAGATATACCACTCCAACACGGGCGTCTATCCGGGCCAGTTCGCCGGCCTGCTGGGCAGCCGCCACGAGCCGTGGTTGATCGAAGCGACCGACAAACCGCACGCCTATCATGCGTACTCGGGCGCCTTTCCGCAGTACTTGTTCGACCTACACAAGGGGGAGCTTTCCGACAAGCGCGACTGGCGCTTCGAGGTCCCCAACCTGACGCTCCCGGAGGGCGCCCTGGATTCACGGCACCGCCAGCGCATGGACCTGCTGGGGCAGATCGAAGGCCAGCAGCGGCAGCTCGAAGCGACCGCCGCCGTCGCCAACTACGATCGTGTCCGCCGGTCCGCAGTGACGCTGCTCACCAGCCCCCAGGTACGACACGCCTTCGACGTGCGCCGCGCCGCGCCGCGCATCCTCGACCGCTACGGCGACAATTCGTTCGGGTGGTCGCTGCTCATGGCCCGCCGGCTCGTCGAGGCGGGCGTCAACTTGGTGCAGGTCAACCTGGGCAACTTCGGCTCCTGGGACCTGCACGGTAACAACTTCCCCTGCCTGAAGAACTATCTCTTCCCGCCGACCGACCGGGCCGTTTCCGCGCTGCTGGACGACCTGCACGAGAGCGGCCTGCTCGACCGCACGCTGGTCGTCATGGCCGGCGAGTTTGGCCGCACGCCGCGCATCACGCACATCGCCCAGAACATCTACAAGACGCCGGGCCGCGACCACTGGGGCCCGCTGCAGACGGCGTTTTTTGCCGGCGGCGGCATCCACGGCGGCGCGGTGATCGGAGCGTCCGATGCCAGCGGGGCCTATCCTGTGGCCGACGCCCAGACCCCCGAGAACTTCGCAGCCACGATCTACGACGCGCTGGACATCCCCCGCGGCGCGGAGTGGCACGACACGACGGGGCGGCCCTATCCCGTGTACCTGGCCGAGCCCATTCGGAGGTTGAGAGGGTAGAGAACGACAGGCCTGGTTCTCCCATCGGTTTGGTGCGTGACATCCAGACGGGCTGCGTTGACGTCTGGTTGCGCCGGGAGACCGGCTACTGCTGGAGAGCTGGGAGTTACCGCCCCGCGGCACCGCGGACGGAGCTGGAAGCAATGGGGGCCTGGGATGCCTCGGAAGCTAACGGCTGCTTCGGGCCGACCTTTGTGAGCTGAACGTGGCGCGCGTCGGTCACATCGCTCGGAGCACGAAAATTGTCCACGCAGCTATTGATGCCTTGTGCCACGCCGTCGGATGGCACCACGGGCGCGGAAGTGCGATTCAAGGCAGTTTCGGTTTCAAAGGTTGACGGTCTTTATCCACCGGATAAAGCGCGTGGTGTTCCTCAAGGGCAGTGATGAGGCCCCGCATCATGCGGCGCAGGTCGTCGGGATTCGTCCTCGCCAAGTTCTTTTGCTCGAACGGGTCGGCTTTGAGATCGAAGAGTTGATAATGCGACTGCTCGGAGGCAGCGCTGGGGAAATAGTGGTAAATCACTTTCCATTCGCCTGCGCGGTAGCTGGTCCAGTAGTCGCTGCGATGCGGCGCATGCGGGTAGTGCATGAGGAACGTCTCGCTCCGGCTGCGATCGGCTTTGCCGGTGAGCAGGGTATGGAGCTTCAGGCCATCGACCGTGTGCCCGCTTGGGATGGCGGTTTCGGTGAGGCCGAGGATCGTGGGAAACAGGTCTTGCACCGCTGCCTGCTGGCTCTGAATGGCACCGGCCACGATGGGAAGCCGCTTCTGAACGGCGTTCTCCGCGCTGGCCTTCGCCCAGGCGGCGATGAACGGCACGCGCACTCCTCCCTCATAATGCGAGCCCTTCTTGCCGCGCAGGGGAGCGGCGCAGGCTACTTCGTGCGGAGGGCCCAGCGGTGCATCCGAGCCGTTGTCACCGAGGAAGAAGAGGAGCGTGTTCTCGGCGACGCCGAGCTGTTCGAGGTGATCGAGCAGGTCGCCGAGCGATTTGTCCATGCCTTCGATCAACGTGGCGAAGGCCTGCGCGGGTGCGGGCTTGTCGGAGTTCTTGTAATTCGCAGCGAAACGCGGATCCGAGTTGAACGGCGCATGGACCGCGTACGGAGCGAAGTAGAGAAAGAACGGCTTCTCCACCTTGACGGCATCGGCAACGTGTGACTTAGCTTCCAAGGTGAGGGCCTCGGTGAGGAAGGTGTCGGTGCCGTGATACTTCTTCAGTCCCGGCACGGCGGCGGGTGACTGCTTTTTCACACTTCCACCTTCGTTGCCGTAATTCTGCATGCCGTAGTAACTCGCAGGCGCGCCGATCGACGCACCGCCCACATTGATGTCGAAGCCAAGGTTCTTCGGATCGGCACCTTCGAATGGTCGCGCCCCGAAGTGCCCCTTGCCGACGTGGATGGTGCGGTAGCCCTGCGCCTGCAGCAGGCTCGGCAAGGTGACATCGTCCTTCTTCAAGCCCTGCCAATTCCACTGCGGCGGGCCGTTGGGGCCCGCGTTGTCTTGGTCGGGATGGATCCAGTTTGTGGTGCGGTGCCGCGCCGCGTTCTGGCCGGTCATGATCGCGATGCGCGTCGGCGAGCAGACACTCATCGCATTGAAGTTGTTGAAACGAATCCCGCGTTGGGCGAGCCGTTCCATGTTAGGCGTGCGATAAAAGTCGTTGAGCGGATAGCGTTTCGGCTGGCCTGCTGCATCGGTTAGAAACGGGACGGATGTGTCCATGACCCCCATGTCGTCCACCAGCATGATGACGATGTGGGGTTTCGCCGTTGGCCCCTCAGCAGCCTGTACGCCGCCAAGAGGCACAAGCAACTGAGTGGTGAGGAGCAGGCAAGCGACGCACATGGCAAGAGTTTGGGTGTGGTGTTTCATGATGACGTCAAAGGGTGTGGATCGCTCCGCGATGCGGGGCCTGGCTCGCGGAGCGATGTCCGAATTCCAGTGCCGAGCGTCTCAGGCCGACCAAGGGCGCGCCGGCCGAAAGCGCATCAGGTTGGCTTCTTCGTCGCCAAGGAACGCTTCTTTCACCGGGTCCAATTTCAGTTTTCGCCGCAGGATCCAGGCGATGGCTGCGGCATGGCAGGCGATGTGTGAGCGCCGCATCACGTCGGGATTGGCGGCTGTCATGCGCCGTGACCGGATGCAATCGAAGAAGTTGCGCGCGTGAGCCGTCACGTCCAGTCCTCGGACCCGTTTGGTCCCTTCCGGAATCTGCTTCTGGAGCGCTTCGGGCTGAGCGACGATGTCGCCCTCGTCGCCGGTCTCGACCGAGCCTTCGTCGCCGACGAAACGAACCGGACAGGTTCCCAGCCTCGTGAGGTAGTGCGGCGAGCGATCGCCGAACGGCGCCTTGAGGAAGTCGATGATCAGCTTCACGCCGTTGGCATAGCGGCAGACGATGTTCGTCTCCGTGGGTTCGTACGAGAGGGGCATCGTCGCGTCGGCCTGGTTGGCCCACTGGCACAGATCCACCGTGTGCGCCCCCCAATCGAGCAGCCGAGCCCCGGAATCGAAGTCCCACTGTCCGCGCCATTTGCCGTCGCAGTACTGCTGATTGAAGGGACGCCACGCTGCCGGGCCGAGCCACAAGTTCCAATCCACCACGTCCCGCGCTGGAGTCGGCTGGGCCGGCAGCCACGAGTTGTCGAGCACGGGAACATAGACCGAGGCGTGCATCGTATGAAGCCTGCCCAGCTTCCCGGTATGGACCCATTCCACAGCCTTCTGAAAACAGGGGACACTGCGGCGCTGCGTGCCGGCCTGGAAGACCCGCTTCTGGTGATGCATGGTGTCGGCCAACTCCTGGCAGGCGGCGATGGTGATGCCACAAGGCTTCTCGCTATAGACGTCCTTGCCGGCTTTGGCGGCCAGGATGGAGGCCGCTGCGTGCCAGCGGTCGCCGGTCGCGATCAACACGGCGTCGATATCCCTGCGATCGAGCAGTTCACGGAAGTCGCGGTAAAGCCCACAGTCCTTATTCCCATAGTGCTGGTCCACCAGTGTCTTGCCGGCCTCTCGCCGTTTGGCCTGGACGTCGGCAATCGCCAGGCAGCGGACATCCGGGAACGGCAGCATCGCCTTGAGGTCGTAGGTACAGCGTGGACCGATGCCGATGACTCCGAGCGTGATTTGCTCACTCGGTGCGAGCTTGCGCTCTCGAGCCAGTACCTGCGCCGGAACGAAGGTGGCCACAGTCGCCGCCGCGACACTCCCGAGCATAAATTCACGACGTGTGGTGTTCGCAAACGTCCCCATGAAGCATCTCCTTGAAAAGAGGGCGGGTTCCTCATGTTTCAGTGAAAAGCATACCGTCTTGTGACCCTGTCAGTTTACAATTTACAGCTTAACGCGGCCGTCGCCGCAACCGCCGGACTGCTGGCTACGAACAGGTCTCACCCGGCCTCCGCTCGATGACGTTCGTGGATGCCCTGCTGTACCGATCGGTGCCAGCTGCTCAGCTGTTTCGAGGGTGCGTTGCGCGCGTCGGTCACATCGCCCGTGGTGTGTCGGACCGACGCGTGCAACGAATAGTTCTACATGTAGATCTTACCCGCCGAGCTGACTGCGAACTCTCAAGCCCAATCACTGTTTCAAGAAAGGGCACCGGATCATGGTGCAGGTGCAGAGCACATGGATCCCGGTGATCGATCGCAATCCACAGAAGTCCGTCGAGAACATCTTTCTTGCGAAGGCCATGGACTACCAGCAGGCGGAGCAGCGGGACTGCCGCTCGCCGAAGTCTCCCGCGCACCTAACACTCGCGGTGCACCAGCCGTCAGGCGTGAGGACCCAAGTCTACCTGGCCGATCCGATCCAGGGGTTGATGGGGTAGCGAAGGCGAACGATTGCGATTTCCCCGCCGAGATCAGAGCAATTCACGGATGGGCTTGCCCGTGCCGACGATACTGACTGGGCGGCCGGAAGCATCCTCAAAGTGCGTGTCCAGTGGGATGTCAAGCGCCTGATACAGGGTGGCCAGCAGGTCGCCTGGCGCGATCGGGCGCTCGCGGACCTTGCCGCCCCGTGGTTCGCTCGCCCCGACTACCTGCCCGCCTTGGAGGCCCCCGCCGCCGATCAGCACCGAGAAGCAGTTGGACCAGTGGTCCCGACCCGCATGGCCGTTGATGAGCGGCGTGCGGCCGAATTCCCCGGCACAATACACCACCACGTCGTCCAGCATTCCCCGGGCTTCAAGGTCTTCGATCAGCGTCGCGATAGCCGCATCGAGGGGCGGCAGATGCTCTTCCAGACCTTTTTCGATATCGTTGTGGTGATCCCAGTAACCTGTGTTGATCGTCACACAGGTGCTGCCCGCTTCGACCAGCCGCCGGGCCAGGAGGGCACTCTGGCCGTAGAGGTGCCGCCCGTATCGATCGCGCAGGCGCGCATTCTCTCGGCTCAAATCGAAGGCGGCGCGCACCCGGCCGCCCGTCACCATCTCCAGCGCCTGGGCCTTGAAGCTGTTCAGCCCTTCGAGGGTGCCGGTCTGGTCCACGTCGCGTTGCAGGTTGTCGAACTCGCGGAGCAACTGAGCGCGGGACCGAACGCTCGACAACGGCAACTCCCGGGGAAGGGCCAGGTTCGGCACCTGGAAATCGCTCGAATTGGGGTCCGCTGCCACTTCAAAGGGGTTGTAGGCAGCCCCCAGATAGACAGCGCCCTGATACCCGAACGCCTCGGCCTTGGGAATGGCGACATAGGGCGGCATCAGGGGCTGGTTGGCCCCGCGGCTGCGGGCGATGACCGAGCCGAAGGACGGCTTCTGCGGAGCGTTCCGGGCCAACGTTGGCCCGAAATAGCCCGTCTGCATCCAGTGGGCCGAGGGTGCGTGGATCGCGTTCTGGTGGTTCACCGAGCGAACGATGGACAACCGCTTCATGACACGAGCCTGGCGCGGAAAACGCTCCGTGATCCGGATGCCGGGCACGATGGTGGCAATCGGCCGATAGGGGCCGCGGAACTCGGCAGGCGCGTCCGGTTTCAGGTCGTAGGTGTCCTGCTGGCTCATGCCACCGTGCGTCCAGAAGACGATGAGCGCTTTGTTGGACCCGCGGACCGTCTGTGACGAACCGGGCTCGGCTGCCCGCAGCCGCAACACGTCCGGAAGGCTCAAGCCCAGAATCGTTGCGCCCAGTTCCAGGAAGTTTCGTCGGCTGATGCCGTCGCAATTCGCATAGCGGTTTGCAAGGATCCGTAGCATAGGCTGCCTCCGGTTCGGCATACGCCCGCCGATTAGTGGTTAAACAGGAACTCGTTTGTGGTCAGGAGCGACCAGAGGAGCGAGGCATAAGCCTCTTTCCGGTCGCCCTGCACTTGCAGGAACTTCACCGCTGTCGCCTGTTCCCGAGACCGCGGCGGCCGGGCGAAAACGCGCAGGAAGATAGCGTGGACGTTCTCGTCGTGGGACTTCTGGTTGCTTGCCAACTGCGCCACGTATCCCTTGTCGGCGGTCAGCTTTTCCTGAATCTCGGTGGAGCTGACCAGCTCCAGCGTTTGCCCCAGGGCGGGCGCGTCAACCCGCTCGCATTCACACGCGGAGTTGCGGGCCGGTCGGCCGAACACGTCCAGGAAGTGACTGGGCACCGCCTCATCCGGCAAGTCGATGGCCCGCGTCCCCCGTGGAAAATCGCCCGCCACGCTCTTGAATCGCGTCGGCGCCTGGAGCACCTGTCCCAGCGCATCGAGCAGGACCTCGGCGGGCAAGCGGCGGGGATAATAGCGAGCGAAACTCTGCGTGTCGTCCTTGTTGGTCTCGTTGGGCACCGCACTCAAACCGTAGGCCGCCGAATTGCAGATGGTCCGGATCAGGTGCTTGACGTCGTAGCGGTTGGCCACAAATCCCCGGGCCAGGGCATCGAGCAACTCGGGATTGCTGGGCGGGTTCGTGCTGCGGGCATCATCGATGGGGTGAATGATGCCCCGGCCGAAGAAGTGGCCCCACATCCGGTTCGCCATCGTCCGGGCGAAATAGGGGTTGTCGGGTGCCGTCAGCCATCGGGCCAGACTGCGTCGGGGATCCTCATAACGGGTCAGCTTGAAGTCTGGGCCGCCCGGCGGGCGCGGTTGCATCACCGCCCCGGTGCGCGGATGGACGACTTCGCCTTCGTCCGCCAGGTAGATCGTTTCGGCCGTGGGGACCTCGGCGTCGGCGAAGCCCCCTTTGCGTCCCACGCGGGCAAAGACGGCCGCCAGGTGGTAATAATCCGCCTGGCTCCAACGCTCGGCCGGGTGATGATGACACTGGGCGCACTGGATGCGAACACCCAGGAACGCCTGCGCCACCGATTCCACATAATCCGCAGTGGTACGCACAGTCCGATACCACACGGTCGGGGGATTGGTCTCCTGGCTCCCGGCCGCCGTAAGGATTGCGGAGACGAAGCGATCATAGGGCATGTTGGCGGCGAGGCTATCGCGGATCCAGCCCGCAAACAGAGCGGTGCCCGGGCGCTGCTGACTCGTGCTGTAGCCACGGCCCCGATTCCGCAGAATATCTCCCCACTTCAGCGCAAAGAAGCTGGCATACTCCGGCCGGTCGAGCAGACGGTCGATGAGCCGGGCCTGCTTGTCCGGGTGCGTGTCGGTCGAGTACGCCTTGACCTCGTCCGGAGTGGGCAGAGTGCCGCAGATGTCCAGCGATGCCCGGCGGATGAACGCCTCCTCGTCGGCTGGAGCGGAAGGTGTAATCCCCACCCGTTTCCACTGGGCCACAAGATAGCGATCAACATCAGAGCGGGCGTTCGCCTTCTCCCAGGCGTCGAGGGTGCTGGCGTTGGCGGGTCCCTTCTTCGTGTGCGGTACCGTGCCGTGGAATACGGCGATCTGGTCCGCATAGCGTACCATGACGGCGAACAGTCCACTGCGGTTCTTCACCTGCACAACTCCGGTGTCGCTTACTTCGGCGAGGTCGGGATCATTGGCCTGATAAACGGCCTGCCGGGTCACGTCGCGCGTCGCGCCGTCCGAGAAATGGGCGGTGACCCGCAAGGGCTGGCGGCGAACCTCGGCATCGAGAATACAGCGTTCGGGTGTGACCATGATCCGGGCTAGCACGGGGTCCGAAGCAGTGGGCGGGGGAGCGCCCTCCTCGATCCAGCGCAAGAGAGTCTGGTAATCCTCGGAGCCGACCTCCAGCCGCTTGCCTCCACCGTGTGCCAGGGTGCCGGTCGCCTTGAGCAGCAGCAGGCTCCGCCGGGGAGCGGCCGGAAAGATTCGCCGGCCGCGCGCCTCCTGGACAATCGCTTCAAAGTCCAAGTCCGGCTCATAGCCCAGCAGGGATAACTTGAATCCGTTTTGACCGGTCGCCTTGCCGTGGCAGCCGCCGTTGTTACAACTGAGCTTGGTGAGAATCGGCACAATGTCCGTATTGAAGAACGGCTGAACTCGGCTCACAGCGGCGGGCCCTTGTTGCGCCGCACAGCAGGAGGCAACAGCCCACAAAGCCAGGAAGGCACCCAGGGAGCTACTGCTACTCCTCATTCGGTAATCTCCAGTTCCACAAAGCGACTGGCCCGGTAAACGGGTTGGTCCTCCACCGTGCCCACGGCCTCCAGACGAAGGAAGAGTTGGCGGCCCAGCGGGGCGGTTTCCGTGGCGATGACCTGGAGCACGCCCGAGTCGGACGGACCGACCAGTGTGACACCCCGGGCCCGCAGACCGACGACGCCACCCGGAGCCGCCAGCTCGGTGTGAATCTTGCCGATGAATCCATTTTTCCGCTCCGCCGTGAACCGCAGCTCCATGATCTTCCCGCGGCCAATCTTGCGCGGAGTACGCGGGTCGATGTCCAGGATGATCCGCGCCGGCCGGACGTTGATGGTGATCGGATTGGTCACCAGTCGCACGCTCCCCTTTTTCGGACTCCCGCCCCGTGTACCCGAGGCAAGAGACATTTCTGTTTCGGCCTGCACGGCAAAGGTGTAGGGACCGGGGGCGAGCGACTCAGGGAAGAAAAAGCTGATGTTCCCCTTCGTCGTGCCGACGGGGATCGTTGCGGTCGCGTTCCTCACCCCGCGGGGCAGCCCCACCACACTCAGATAGATCGGAGCGGCCGAGCTCTCGAACCGGCGCTCGACATCGATCGTCACGTCGAGCACACTCTCCTGGTAGACCACCGCTTCACCTGGCGAGGCCGTCAGAAGCATGTTGGCCTCTGGGGCGGTGGCCAGGGTAATCTCTTGCGTGAGCCGGGCGGAAGGAGTTGGCTGTTTGGGCCAGATGATGGTCCCGCCCCGCGCCGGTCGGGTGATGGCCGCGCCGCCGAGGTCAGCATGGCCTACCAGGTTCAAGGCGCCAGCGAAGGAAGGACAGTTGCGACCCGCGGTCAGAACCAAAGGGGCGTGATCCTGTCCCGGGCCAATCCAAGTGTCGGGACACTCGATCCCCGGCGGCAGCTTCCCGGCTGTTACCCGGATCGGCCCGGTCAGGCCGCGACGCCGCATGGCCAGCACCTCCACCATCTCCCGCCCGCCGACTGCGACATTGAAGCCCGCCGGCTGATCCTCCCGTCGCGAAACCACGGTCAGGTGAAAATCCGGTTCCTCGCGGCGGACGCTGAGCTGATAGATTCGGCGCGGCTCACGATTCAGTCCGCCGATCAGGTTGCGCACCACGATCAAATAGCGGCCATCGGCGGGCGCCACCCAGCGCCCGGCCGGGTCGGCATGCGCCGTCGGGAACCGGGATGGCCCCAGGTGGTCCAGGCACTCGGTCAGTTTCGCCAACTCGCGCTGGCCCGAAGGCTCGAGCACCGCCACGCTGAGTTCGACAGGCGAACCGAACCGCTCGCCGAAGGTCTCCAGCCAGAAGACTTCGCCCCGATGGGCCCGCACGGCGTACCAGTGTCGGTCGTCGCCGTCCGTCAATTGACCGCTGACCGCGCACGGGACGGCAAGTTCCTGAGCATGGTGGGGAAGCCGATTGTCCGCTGCTCCGGCAACCACCGGCACATCGGTCACACCGATCAGCACCGGTGCGTGGCCGCCGGGGTAGTAGTAGGGGAAGGCCTCCGCCGCCAGCTGGGCGGGACGCAAGGACAGGGGAATCGGCTCATCCTGGCCGGCGCGCGGCGGCGTGACCTCGACCTCCACGGAGTCCAGGGTCAGATCACTTTCCGAGCTCTTCTTCCTGTCTGATTCTCGCGGGGACAGGTTCCTGCCAAACAGCTTCACCCGCGTGGACTGGCCGCGTTGCACCACACAGGGAAGGGCGAACTCCACGCGCGGTTGGGTGTCGATATCGAGCCGGTAGAAGTGGGTGGCGCCGCCCAGAAAGCTGAGGTCGAACACCTTCACGAAGTAGGTCCCGTCGGCGGGCACCAGGAAATCGACGAGTGGATCGAGGCCCGCATACCCCCGGTTCACGGCCAGCCGCTTTCCGCTGGCGTCCAACACTTCCAGCACCGCCCGCAGCTGCGAATCGATGCGCCGGGCCCAGCATTCGAGCACAACTCGCTGACCGGATCTGGCGTCGAATCGATAGCAGTCCACGTCCCCCGGTTGGTCGATCCGTCCATTGACCACGACATCGAGCGGAAGCTGCTGGGCGGCGTCGATTGCGTCGTTCGGCTCCTTCTCCAGGTGTTCCGCACGGTTGCTGACAAAGAACGCTCGCGGAGAACTCATGCCGTGAAGCCCAACCGCCCGCAGGTCGTACACGCCCGGCGGTGTCTCCGCGGGGATGACGAGGGTAAAGCGGTTAGTATCTGTCTTCGTGACGACCAGGCCAGGAACGGTGGATCGGATATCGCGGAGTCCATCGAGGGCGGCGCCCTCCACGGCTAGCGTCACTGAAGTCCCCGCCTGTCCGCCGGCCGGGAAAACCGTGTGGAGCACTGGATTGGGCAACTCGGCCCGCGCTGCCGCCGCCATCCATGATGGAAAGAAACACACCGCGAGGAGGCAACGAAGACCGACCCCTGTGAATTCGGAAGTCATCGGTTCTCCCCCACTGGCCCCGTCCGTGCCCAGGTCGCTGGTCAGGACGTGGGAAGTAATTCGGGGATCGGCTTGCCGTCCCGCACGATGGGGACGGGCCGTCCGGAGAAGTCGGGGATGGTGGCGCGTTCGTAATCAATACCCAGATGGTGGTAGACCGTCGCCAGGAAGTCCTGCGGCCCAACGCGCCGCTCCACCACCTCCTCACCGCGGCGATCGGTCGCCCCGACTACCTGCCCGCCTTGGAGGCCCCCGCCAGCCCACAGCATCGAGTTCGCGCGGGGCCAGTGATCGCGGCCCGGCTGCACTGTCCCCGCCGACCCGCTGGCCACTCCACCTCCACTGCTGGCCATGTAGGAGATGCGCGGCGTCCGCCCGAACTCCCCCGTGACAATCACCAGCACCTTCTGGCGCAGGCCGCGGTCGTGGACGTCCTCGACCAGGGCCGTCACCGCCTGGTCGAAGAAGGGCAAGCGGTACTTCAGGGCCTCGAAGACGTGGTGGTTGACGGCGTGATCGTCCCAGTTGCCCACCCGGCCGCAGAGCGGTCCGTCGAACGTGGTCGTGACGACTCCCACACCGGCCTCCACCAGCCGGCGGGCCATCAGGCACTGCTGTCCCCACTGGTTGCGGCCATAGCGCTCGCGCACCCGGTCCGGTTCCCGCGACAGGTCGAAGGCCCGCGCCGCCTCCGGGCTGGTGAGCAGGTCAAGCGCCTGACCCTCGAAGCGGTCCATTGCCTCCATCACCCCCGAGCGGTCCACGTCGCGGCGGAGGGCATCAAACTTCTTCTGTAGCCCGACCCGCTCGCTCAGCCGCTCCGCACGGCGGGCGTCTCCCAACCCGACGTTCGGCACGCGGAAGTCCGGGGCGTTGGGATCGCCGGTGACGGCGAAGGGGGCATACGACTCACCCAGGTAGCCCGGTCCGGCGATGGTGAAGTTGTCGTAGCGGACGACGGGGTTGACGCCCACATAGCCGGGGAGCTTGCGATTCTCCGCGGAACGGAGGTAGTGGGCGACGCTCATGAAGTCGGGGTAGACCGGCTTGAGCTTGTCCTGGGCGTCGGGGTCGCCGGAGAGGAGTTGCAGCGAGCCCGCGGGGTGGCCGCCGCCGGTGTGCACCACAGAGCGGAGGATGGCAAAGCGGTCCGCGATCCTGGCATGGCGCGGGAGCAGCTCACTGACCCGCAGGCCGGCGGTCCGGGTCGCGATGGCCTGGTATGGTCCCCGGTACTCGCTGGGGGCATCGGGTTTGGGGTCAAAGGTTTCCAGATGACTCGCACCGCCGCGAAGCCAGACGAGGATCACCGCCGTCGGCTCGTGCGGCTCCTTCCGACCCGCCTCGGCCCGTAGCCGGAGCAGTCCCGACAGGGAGAGGCTGCCGAACCCGGCGAGTCCAGCTCGCAAGAAGGCCCGTCTCTGCCAGAGATCGCGGCCAGATCGGCCAGCGACCGGGTTCGCCTCGGTAGCGTTCGTCATGCGGGTCCTCGACGTACTGGGAGCATCTCACAGGCACAGGAAGTCAGTGTATCTCACCAGGGAACAGGTTGAAAGGAGGGGATGTCGGCCTGGATCCGGACACGACGAACCGGGAGCGCGACCAGTCGGCTCCGGGCGGCCCCGACACAGCGCGGCGGCCAGGGGACGAGATGGTACTTGTGCTGCTTCTCGTTGGAAGGTAAGGACGTGTAATTTATTAACTTCCCCTTTTGACCTTTTTGGCACGGCGTTGTTCCGGTAGTCTGAGTGGACTGCACGAGGCAGATACCCAGATTGGGCGGGACCCCGTCATGAAAGCAGCCTATTCTCCGACGACCGAAGAGGCGATGCGCCGCCTCTTTGACTCCCTGAACGAACGAGACCGGCGCCTCTATGCAGCCGCGGAAGCGATCAAGTTGGGACGGGGCGGTTTGCTTTATCTGACGCACCTTTTTGACTGCGATCCGAAAACCATCCGTCGCGGCCTCCACGAACTCCAACAGCCGTCCGCTTTATGGCCGGGCCGATCCCGGAAAAAAGGGGCGGACGGAAAACCTGCTTGAGCCTGTTTCCCGACCTAGGAGTCCGTCCGAGTAATCACCCTCCTGTACCCCAGGATTGCCCAAATGCAGCTGGGCGAAGACAATA
>JBGQLF010000034.1:0-16718 GCA_041499985.1 Gemmataceae bacterium | reverse complement strand
TGCCGCGGAACGCCACCGCGGAATTCATCCTGAATCTACTCTCAGGACTCATGAAGCAGCCTGAAGTGCTCGATCGCATCCCGGGACGGCTGGCCATCGTTGAGGCAGGACGAATCCGCCTACGTCCAGCGTAATGCTCTCCTTACAGTTTGCGCATAATCATGAGGGGAGGGCTCTGATCTTTGATCACGATCACGGAGGCTACTCCTCCTCCGGACCGCGTTTGGCAGATCCAATATGGTTCCCGTGAATACACCCATCGCCGCGGTGGCGATCTCATTATCCTGGTGAATGAAAATGCTGGCGTGGTCCAGCAGATCCTGCGCGGGCAATGATTCCGCCCAGGCCGGGCCCAAACTGGCTGGAAATTAGCCGAAAGTTGATCGCTAATGCGCTATGCTGTCCTGGGCGCCGCCGGCCAATTGGGGCGTGACCTGTGCCCACGTCTGAGCGGTGTCGTGACCGCGCTGAGGCGCGAGCAGGCCAACCTGACCCAGCCGGACACCCTCCGGTCCACGCTCACCACGCTCCATCCCGAGGTGGTAATCAACTGCGCCGCATACAACTTCGTCGACAAAGCCGAAACCGAGCCGGACGCCGCCTTTGCCGTCAACGCCTGGGGAGTACGTGCGCTGGCCACGATCTGCCGCGATCTCGACTGTGTCCTGGTCCATTTCAGCACCGATTATGTCTTTGGGCTGGAGGAGAGTCGCCGGGTCCCCTACCACGAAAGCGACACGCCGGGGCCGGTCAGCGTCTATGGACTGAGCAAGCTAACCGGCGAATACCTCGTTCGCGCCCTCTGTCCGCGACACTTCGTGATTCGCACCTGCGGTCTGTATGGCGTCTGGGGCAGTGGCGGCAAGGGTGGCAACTTCGTCGAGACCATGCTCCGGTTGGCAGGACAGGGGAAACCTCTGCGTGTGGTGGCGGATCAGATCTGCACCCCCAGCTACACGGTCGATGTGGCGGACGCGACGACGGCCCTGGTACAGACGGACCGCTATGGCGTTTACCACCTGACCAACGCCGGGTCGTGCTCATGGTACGAATTGGCCGGGACCAGCTTCGAACTCGCCGGCGTACAAGCCAACCTTGCGCCGATCACCAGCCTGGACTATGGAGCGCCCGCGCGTCGGCCGGCGTACAGCGTGTTGGCCGCGGGTGCCTACGATGCCCTGGGGCTGCCGGCGGTGCGACCGTGGCGCGAAGCGCTGACGGCGTACTTGCAGGAACGGCAGAGGAAGCCGTCGAGATAAGAGAAAGGGGGAGGGGCCGGCTCCCAACGAGGGAAGGCCGGCCCGGGACACAGGAGTTGACCAATGGGTAGGCTCACGCGATTCAGTTGCGCCGATGTCGCATGGAGCCCAGCAAACCGAGCGAATGGAGCGATGCTACTGGCTGCCCCACCTTGTTGTCCGATGGGGCTTGGCTCGCATAGCTCCAGTTAGAGCAAAGCCGGTGCCAACCATGCACATGTCAAAGCAAATACACGCTTTTACCTGAGAACGGCCTCTTCGTCGGCGCAGCTGCCGCACCAAGGGGGACCCCGGCCACCGGCGAACCGCTCGTGTGGTTTGCGGAGCAGCACGGCCAAAACCTTTACGAATACGGAGGTTCCGTTGCGAGACCCAGGCGGACCTCACAAGGCACGAAGCCAGTCCGTAAGACGAACCCCCGCTGCAAGGCGGAGATGCTCCCAGAGGAGAGCGCTTTTAAATAGGGTTATGCGTGAATCCAATAGCTTACAGGCCTTTACACTCACCGATAAGCTTAGTTAACATTCGCTGAATCGTTTATGGATTCACGCGGCCCGGTGGTTTTTCTGGTACGCGGGTGGTCAACAGCGGCACGTTTCCTCCAGGCGATAGGATGGCACTTCGTCCTGAAGGACTTGGGTGCAATGGTCTCCTGTTCACCACCCGTCCGGCGCTCGGCGAGAAAACTGCCAATTCCTCGTGCCGGGTACTCCTCTCCCCGCACTACTAAAGGTAGAAGCCACTTCGCGATGAGGGCCTGGTCTATGGCGAAGGAACAATGGACGCCGGTCATCCGCTATCTGCGCCGGCTGGCGGCTCCGCGGGATACTGGCGATCGGACCGATGGTCAGCTGTTGGAGCGTTTCGCCACCCAGCAGGAGGAAGCCGCCTTTGTCGCCCTCTTGCAGCGCCATGGTCCCCTGGTGTGGGGCCTATGCCGAAGTGTGCTGCACGACGTGCATGATGCCGAGGATGCCTTCCAGGCCACCTTTCTCGTGCTCGTCCGCAAGGCCGGCTCCATCGGCAACCCGGAGTCGTTGGCCAGCTGGCTCTACGGCGTCGCTTACCGCATCGCGGTGCGCGCCAAGGCTCAGAGTGCTCACCGACACTCACACGAAAGGCAAGGAATCGCGATGGAGCCGGCCGCTCCCGAGGAGCATCCCAACTGGCAGGAGATGGCACCGCTGCTCCACGAGGAACTCCAGCGCTTACCCGAGAAGTATCGCACCCCCATCGTGCTCTGTTATTTCCAGGGCAAGTCGCGCGGCGAAGTGGCGCAACAACTCGGTTGGACCGAAGGAGCCGTCAAGGGCATGCTGGAGCGCGCCCGCGACTTGTTACGTAGCCGGCTGCTGCGGCGTGGTCTCGTGCTATCCACGGGAGCCTTCGTCGCACTGGCGACCGAGAACGCGACTGCCGCGGTGCCGGCGGCGTTGACGCATACCACTATCCAGGCCGCGCTGCTCACCGCAGCGGGCCGAGCAGCGGCTGCCGGCGTGATTTCCGCACGCGTCGCTGCCTTAACGAAAGGGGCGCTCAAGATGGTATTCCTGACGAAATTGCAAGTGACAGCGATCTTGCTGGTGACGAGCATGCTGGGTGCTGGCGCGGGTGTCGTGACTTACGGGGGCGCAGTTCGCCAGGCGGAAACCACACCGGCGGAAAGGCCCGCTCAACCGGCGGCCAGCAGCCTGGAGACATACAGGAACTGGGTGGACGTTCCGAGCCAACGGGAGGGCGTGCTGCGGCTGATTGGGACGGAGATCAAGCCCGGCGAAAAGCTTGCTCCGGGTCAGATTGTCACCATGAAAACTGGCCAGGAAACGATCCCATACCGCCGGTTGAATGTGGGCGACCGAGTTGAGGAGGGGCAGTTGCTTGCACGGCTGGATGATCGACTGGCGCGTGAGGAATTGGTGATCAGGAAGGCCAAGGTTGCGGCCGCCGAAGCAGATTTGGTTGCCGCCGATAAGACCGAGAGGGAGGCCCACCAGCGGTACCAAACACAGTTCGATCTGTCCAAAAGGGGGACCACCTCTCAAGAGGAGCTTCGCGGCGCCAAGCTGGCCTGGGACAGATACGCGAGCGAAGCCATCAGCAAGAAGGAGGCCGTCAAGATTGCCAAAGCCGAACAGCAGCAGGCCGAGACGACGCTGAGCATGAATGAAATCCGCAGCCCGATTGACGGCGTGATCCAGAAGATCTACAAACATCCCGGCGAAGCGGTCAGGAACTTGGAGACCGTTTTCCGGATTCGCATGGCGGATAATAAGGAGAATTGATCTTCAGCTTGGAGATGCCGCTTGTTTAGCCGCTAGCCTCGGGCGAGCGCGAAGGTCGCGCTCGCCCGAGGCTAGCGGCTAAACGGAGGAGAATTCTCTCTAGCACTACCCACAATCCCATTAATCCACCGGCTTCGGCGCCACTGGAAGCACCTCGACGGCTTCCCCGGCCTCTGCCGGTGCCAGCGTAGTCAACCGCACGCCGAGGCGGTCCGCGGTCAATTCCACGTCCTGGCCGTCGGTGTGACACTTCAGGTGCACATTGCCTTCCAGCAGCACCTGGTCATGCTCCCAAGCGATGATCAAGCGATCGCAGGTCCCCTCCAAGCCGGCTCCGGAAACCTGGACGTCACCTTGGGCCTGAAGACATCCTTGCGGCGATTGAAAGTCCAACCGTGCGCTGCTCACCTGGAGGCGAACTTCTTTGCCGCGCAGTGCTTTCAGATGGCTTCGACCCTCGACCGTTTCCACGAGCAGGGTCCAGGGACACGTGATCGGAGCAGTGGGAGCAGCCTGCGGTGCGATTGCAGGAGAAGGAGGCGAAGCCACCGCAAGGGAAGCACTTCCGGGGAGAGGAGGGAGAGCCGGCAGGAGAAGAGGCGAAGAAGGCAGTGACGGAGGAACGGGAGTGCTTTGGCGGACCGGCGGCGGAAGAGGAGTACTTGGGAATCCGGAGGGCGAGCCAGGGACCGGGAGACGTACCTCCTCCGTACGGGCCAACGTGGCCGGCGCCTCGCTCGCCGAGGCCACGGTCGACGATGCCAGGAGCGAATTGCGAATCGTCGAGAGGAAGGCCGGATCACTCACTTGCACTTCACCGCTCGACTCGGCAACCGGAGTCGGCTCGGGCACCGCAAGCGAGCCGTCCGCGAGAGCGTTGAGCGTGGGTGAGAAGGACGCGTGGGCCGGACGTCTCATCCATTTTTCTTGGGCCCAGACAGCGACCGCGCCAACCAGAAAGGCGGCCAAGAGACCGGCGACGACCATCCGACGTGTCCAGTGCATGGATTTTCTCCTCCGTGAGTTCGGGCGCGTTCGGCACGCAAGCCTTGGCAGCATAACATAGCCACTCTCTTGGGGTCTGCGCCAACTGATCCCGTCTTCGAACGGCTTGGTTCAACCGTGGGTGGCACGCCCTGAGTCTTCGAAGGGCGTGCCACCCTGAAATGGGCCTTTTGGAACCATACTCTTCGAGCATCAATGATTCAGCATGAATTCCGCACTGTTGACCAAAGCCCAAAGAATGTCGGCCAGCGCTTTCTTCGGATCGGCGCTCGGGCCGCCGCTCTGGACATACTGGAGCAGGCGCGCCGCCTCTTCAGGGCGTGGCTTGCGCGATAGCACCACGAGGTAGAGCGTCTCGAGGCGCCGGTTCGTGTCGGTGGACATCGCTTGTGCGATGGTGGCCAGCGTGCGGTTGCCTTCCAGGCTGGTCGCGTCCACCATGAACTTGCCGTTCATCAAGAACAGCGCTTGCAAGATCGTCGTCTGCGCCTCGGTGCGCCGGTCCGTTTGGCCAAACTTGGCCAGGAACTCCTGCCGCGGCGATGGGACGCCGCCCTCGAATGGCCGGCGGTTCGCGGACATCGGCTCGCGGTACTCGCACACCTCGGCCAGGCTATCGAAGAGCTGCTCCGGAGTCAGCGCTCGGACGGCCATGCGCGCGAACAGCCGGGGATCATTCTGGCTGGGAGGCGTGGCTGCACTGGTCCGCTGATAGGCCGCCGTGGCGACGAGAGTACGGATCAGGAATTTCAGATCGAAGCGGTGGGCGATGAATTGCCCGGCCAGTTCGTCGAGCAGTTCGGGATGGCTGGGCGGATTCTGATCGCCGGCGTCGACGACGGGATCAATCAGGCCGATGCCGAAGAAATACGCCCACATCTGGTTGACGACGGTCCGGGCGAAGTACGGATTGTCGGCCGCCGTCAGCCACTCGGCCAGCATCGCTCGCGAGCTGGCGTCCGGCTTCCACACGGGGTCCTTCCCGTCCAGGAACTTGGCTCGCACCACTTTATCGGTGCCCGGGATCTTGAGCTCGCGGCGGTCGCCGGCAGGACCTCTCGGCGGTACCTCGACCTCGGCGAAGAAGGTGGCATATTCCCAGAACTGTGTGCGGGTCCAGGGCGCGAATGGGTGCGTATGGCACTGGGCGCATTCCAGCTTGACGCCCAGGAACAGGCGCGAGGTGCTGCCCGCCAGGTTTTCCGCTTTCAGCTCGTTGTTGACATAAAAGGCACTGGGCGAGAGGCTGTTCTGGGTCTGCGGAGGTGTCGTGAGGAGTTCGCGCACGAGCTGATCATAGCCGGCGTTCTCCTTGAGGCGCTGGCGCAGCCAGGCTTCGAAGTTCGGCAGCTGGGCCTGCGCCTGCTGGTTGGCCTGGGACAGGAGCAAGGCGCGCCAGATGTTGGCAAAGTGCTGGACATAGGCCGGACTCTCGAGCAGCCGTTCGACCCAGATCGAGCGTTTGTCCGGCCGGGGATCATCGAGAAAATCGCGGACTTCGATGATCGAGGGAATGCGGCCGGCCAGGTCGAGGTACACCCGGCGGATAAATTCGGCGTCGTCGGTCTGGGGTGCCGGCTGGATCTCTTTGCCACTCCACGCCGCGGTGAGAAGTTGATCGATGCGGCTCGCCAACTGCTTGGCGTCCGGCGCAGCGGGACTCTCTGCCCGCATCAGGCAGGGCAGCAACGCCAGGCACAGCACGCTCCGACCGATGTTTGCGAATCGCTGTCTCTTCATGGCGGGATGCTCCTGCAACTGTGGCTTTTCCTCGGCGAGGAGACGAATGAGACGACGAAGCCGAACAGAACCTGTCCCTCACCGTATATAGTGCCAGGAAGAGAGGGACTAGATCGAACTATTTCCCAAAAAAGTGGGAAGGGAGTGTGTCCCTGGCCGCAGTATATAGATAGCAAGACGATGATCTCTCGAGAGAGCCAAGTTCATGGCCAACGCACAACTCAGTCCCATCCTGCGGTTGCTACGCCAGATCCGCAGTGCGGGCGGCGCCGCGGAACCTTCGGACGGCCAACTGCTGGAGCGCTTCGCACAGCAGCGCGACGAAGCTGCCTTTGCCACGCTGCTGCGCCGCCACGGACCGATGGTGTTGAGCACGTGCCGGCGCCTGCTCCGAAATGAGCATGACGCGGAAGATGCCTTCCAGGCAACGTTTCTCGTGCTGGTGCGCAAGGCCGGTTCGTTGGGCCAGCCAGAGCTGCTGGGCAATTGGCTCTATGGCGTGGCATATCGCACAGCGGTCCGAACCCGGGCGGGGGAGAGTCGCCGCCGAGCGCGCGAACGGCCGCTGGTCGAGCAGGATTTGCCGGCCGCCGAGCAGGTTGCCGATTTCGTCTGGCGCGATCTTTGGCCGGTGCTCGATGAAGAGGTGCATCGGCTGCCGGACAAGTATCGTGTCCCTTTCGTGCTTTGCTATCTGGAAGGCAAGACCAACGAGGAAGCGGCCCGGCAGCTGGGTTGTCCACTCGGAACGGTGTTGTCCCGGCTGGCCCGGGCTCGCGAACGGCTGCGCACCCGGCTCACCGGGCGGGGGCTTACTCTTTCCGCGGGGCTGTTGGCCGCGCTCTTGTCCTCGAATGCATCGGCAACAATGCCCACCGCACTGATCAATACAACGCTCCAGGCCGCACTACTGACCGCGGCGAACCAAGCGGCGGCCGCCGGGATGATTTCTGCTCCGGTGGCGGCCCTAACCAAAGGAGTGCTGCAAGCGATGTTCGTGACCAAGCTGAAAATCGCCGCGGCAGTGCTGCTCGCCGTGAGCGTTGTTGGTTCCGGTGTGGGCGTGATTGTGTACCAGGCAACCGCTGCGGAACAAACGGATGCGAAGAAGGGCGAGTGGCCGAAGCCGGCTCCGTCGAAAGAGGTCGCTGCTTTGCAGGCCGAGGTGGAGAAGTCCCCGGAGAACGACCAACCGGCCGCCGTGGAGCTGAAATGGAAATTCGAGAAGGACAAAGATCTCTTCCAGGAACTGACCACCGAGACGAAGCAGAGCATGAAGGTCCAGGGTCAGGATATCGTCCAGAACCAGAAGCAGACCTTTGTCTATCGCTGGACGCCCAAGGAGAAGGACAAAGACGGCAATTGGATCCTCCTCCAGACGATTAGCGTCGTCAAGATGGAGATCGAAATCGGCGGCAACAAGATCAGCTACGACTCGACCAAGAACGTTGGCATCAACAACCCTTTGGCGGAGTTCTTCAAGACCTTGATCGGCTCCGAATTCAAACTGACTCTCTCCCCCGACATGAAGGTCACCAAGATCGAAGGGCGCGAAGATTTCGTCAAGAAACTCGTTGCGGCCAACGCGCAGCTGGAGCCGCTGATCAAGCAGATCCTCGGCGAGGAAGCGTTCCAGCAGATGGCCGATCAGGCCTTTGCGGCGCTGCCCAGCAAGCCGGTCACGAAGGGCGACACCTGGACCAAGGAAAGCAAGCTGAACCTGGGTCCGATCGGCAGCTACAACACGAAGTACACCTATACCTATGAGGGCAAACAGGGCGATCTCGACAGGATCAGGGTGGACAGCACCCTGATCTATCAGCCACCCCCTCCCAACGCCGGCGGTGGCCTACCATTCCAGATCCAGGGCGCGGATCTCAAGAGCAAGAGTGCCACAGGCACCATCCTATTTGACAAGGTGAACGGCCGGCTGGACAGTTCCGAGATGCACCTCGAGCTCGAAGGCAAGCTGAAGATCAACCTCGGCGGCATGCCTATGGAAGTCGAGCTATCGCAGACGCAGCAAACGACCGTGAAGACGACGGATCGCGAGCCGGCCATCCCGAAGTAAGAAGCATGGCATCAAACATGGGTGGCACGCCCTGAGTCTTCGAAGGGCGTGTCTGCCGCAGCCCCACGCCCTTCGAAGACTCAGGGCGTGCCACCCTGAAAAGGCCTTCTTGAACCATGCCAAAAACATCAGGCTCCGATTCGCCAGCCGCGTCACGATGTGGCCGGGCGCTTCGTCAGGCGCTGGAGCGACGCTTGGGCCTCCAGCGTTAGCCGGTCCTCGGACGTTCCGCGGGCGAATGTCTGCAACACCTGGCGCGCCTCCGGGGTACCGATCTGCTCCAGCACGCGAACGGCGCGGATCATGCGTAGCGTCTCCGGCGACGGCGTCGGCTTGTCCAGCTTTTCCAGAATCAACTCGGCACGTCGGCACACCTCCAACGAAGGCGGATTGGCAACCACCTTGCGCAGGGCCGGCTCGACCCATTCGCTCAGCATCTCCAGCTCGATCGTCGCCTGTTGCCGCACGGTGAAGCGCTCGCTATCCAGGTCGCGAATCAACTCCGCAAGGCGTTGTCCATTCACCCGGAACATCGACCGCAACGACTCGGCCAGGAACGCGACTGTCTGCTGAGGAGCCGATGCCAAGGTCCAGATCGCCTGGTCCGCCTTGTTCGCATCGGGGCCGCCCAGATCCAACCAGAGCCGTTTCAACTCGGCGAACGAAAGGGACATGGGCCGGAGTCGGCCCTCGTCCAGCCGGCCGGTCAGATCCCAGATCAGAATCATGCTATCGAGACTTCCCGAGGCCAGCGTTCTGCCATCGGGCGCGAACGCCACGGAAGAGATCGTGCCCTGGTGTCCTTCGAGCTGGCGCACGACACTGCGCGTCGCCAGCTCCCACACCCGCAGCGACTGGTCCATACTCCCCGAGGCCAGGGTCTTGCCGTCGGGAGAAAACGCCAGCGTACCCACACTGCTCTGATGCCCGAGAAGAGGCCGTAGCTCTTTGCCGGTCGCCACATCCCAGAGCCGAATCGCCTTGTCCGCATCCTGGCCGCCCGCCGCCAGGGTCCTGCCATCGGGGGCGAAGGCAAGGCAGTGCCAGGCCCCCGGCAGAAGCCCCAGTTGCCGAACCAGCCTCCCGGTCGCCATATCCCAGAGACGGATTGCGCCGTCGTCGCCACCGGAAGCCAGGGTCTTGCCGTCCGGGGCAAAGGCGAGGGCACGCACCGCTTTCTGATGTCCCGGCAGCAGCGGACGCAGAGGTTTTCCGGTCGCCGCTTGCCAGAGCCAGAGCGTCGCATCACGACCGCCCGAGGCCAAGGTCTGGCCGTCTCGAGAAAACGCCACGCACAGGACTTCGCGGGGATGCCCCGTGAAGCGCTGGAGTTCCTTGGCGCTGGCGATATCCCACACACGCAGCGTGCGGTCCCAGCTGCCCGAGACCAGGGTTTTGCCATCGGGCGCGAAGGCCAGGGAGCTGACCCGGCCTTCATGCCCACGCAGTTGGTTGAGTTCCTCACCCCGAGCGACATCCCAGAGCCGAATCGTCTGGTCCTGGCTGGCCGAGGCCAGCCGTTTGCCGTCGGCCGAAAGAGCCATCGCCAGGACCTGGCTGCCGAACTGGAAACGCTCGCCCAGGCGCAGCAGGGCACCGGCCGGCATCGGCGTGCCGGACAGATCGGCCTGTCCGGGGAGAAGGAGCGTCCAAGCGATACCCACCAGCGATCCGTACACCGGCAGCATGACACGATCCTCGAAAGCGAACAAAAGAGGAACGACACAGGCGAACTGCGTGCAACGTACTCACTCCGGGGGAACCGGTCCAGGAAAAAGAAATGCGCCGCGCGCCCTGGAATCACTTCGCTTGCAAGTGAAGGGCCAGTTTGGCGACAACCAGCTGGTTGAGGCTTACCCCCTCGGCCTCCGCTTCACTGGCGAGCGCTGCGTGAAGCGACTTGGGAACGCGTACGTTAAACTTGCCGCTGTACTCGCGTCGCTGCGGACCGACCGGCGGTTCGGGCAGGCTGTCGATTAACTGGTCAATGTGCCCGCTCTCTTCCAGCTTGGAAAACGCCACCCGGTCTTTGGCGCTCGGAAACAGCCGGGCGCACGGCCCGCCGGGACCGTACACCGCGTTGTTTGCTTCGACCCAGGTTAGGCCCGGGGTTTCGGCGAGCTTGCGCACGAGCGTCAGGAGTTCTTGCGCGCGGCTCTGGATGCTTCGTCGGGACATGCGGGTGCCTCCGGTTACTCCAAGTCGATGATCTCGCCCCCTTCACGAACCTCGAAGTAGATCGCGCGCTGGCCAAGCCGCCTGCCGATGCTGGCGAACAGCTCACGTGCTTCGTTCAGGCGCTCGGGTGCCACCAGGACCTCGAGGCGGTAGCTTGTCTCTTCGTACACGCGACCATCGTCCGCTACCCAAGCACCTTGGAAGGGACCTTCCAGCGTATAACCGCCGAACGTATCACGAACGAGTGTCAGAATGGCCCGCCGCTCACGAGGGTTAATCCTCGCCCCGTCGTTCCGATGCGTTGGGATGCGCGTGACGACGAGCATGGCGGCCTCATTCGGCCAAGGGGCGGCAGCCGATTCCTTCTGGGTATGGTACCATATTCAGTACTGCAAGCAAGCGTGGTCTCTACTCAGTAGTGCCGCCGAGTCGACCAAGTGGGCCAACTTTTTTTGATGTGCGTGCCAGAGCTCGCTTCGCCGCGGCCCGGGCGTTCTCCGTTCCATGCACTTTGTCACTTGAACGGCGTGATGTCTACCGGCAAGCCCACGCGCATGAAGAAGCGCGCAAACGCCTGTGAAAGGTGCTCGCGATAAGGAGGTAGCAGGCGCAGGCGTTCCCCTTGATCAGCCGCGAACGCCCGGACGACGCCGACGCTAAGCGTGTAGATGCGTCGCAAATCCACAAGCATGAAATCCAGTTCGTGGCTCGGGACTTGGCAGTGATTCAAGACGTGGTAGCCCGGGTGCCTTCCCTTCCTGGCCTCCTCCCATCCCTCGTTCTTGCCGTAGGTCTTATGGTCCTTCAACTCCTCCTTGAAGTAAACTGGAGAAAGAATGACGTCATCCGCATGGCTCTTGCCGTCCTTCCGATGGACCAGGTCGCACGATTGGGTCATGGTGATGGCATTCTGAGATTGCACCTGGATAACATGATTTCCTGGCTCCCGTGCGGCCTCGGGCGGGATGAGAAAGACCGGGCATCCCAGCAGGAGATCACCCTGTTCCAACTCATTTCCGGAAACAATCCCATACCAGGGATAATCACGGATAGCAGGAATAGCCATTGGCTCAGTCTTGCGGATCGTCGCTGATCTTAGGCCGCCGGTAATCGCCCTGCACAAACCGGACCGTCAGCGTTTGCGAGGGGCGGGGCGGGGGTGTTTCGATGTGCACGTCCCAGTCGACCGTCTCGTCCAGGTCGTCCGCCAACGTTGCAGAATGGTTTTCCTCGCACTGAAGTTGAACAGGCGCAGCCTGAGCAATCGAGGCGGGTAAGGCCTCGCTGCATCTTTCTCCATCCAGTTTGTCTTTTCCATTACCGGCAGGGGCACGGGCAAGCTCAGCCATGTCCAGCCACTCCTCGAGCACATACTACATAAGCAAAACCGGAAAGGGGGGATCCTGAGAACCTCTCGGAACTACCCTCACTGTTTATTATCGCTCTGTAGGTGCTTTACCGCCAGATCAAGCTCTCACCTTCTACTGGCTGGTCGTTCCCTTCAGCCACCACCAGAGGCCCGCCAAACCCAAACAGACACACAGCCCCAACCAGCGCACCACTCCCGTCCCAAACACGACGGTCGCATTGAAAGCCATGAATCCGAAGAAGCTGTGCAGCGCGATCCTCACCCAGCGCGGCCTCGCCGAATAGCGTTCCAGGCCACGCCACCACCACAGCACATCCCCGACCCAGACCGCCGTGAAGGCGTAATTGAAATACAGTCCACCGCCCCAGGCAAGGCCGAACAGCTGCGCCGTCCGCCGGGCTGTCTCCTCGTAAGCCGCGGCATGACTCCAGCCGTGATAGAATTGGAACGCGCACCAGACGTGCGCCAGAAACGCCAGGCAACCCACGGTCCAGGCCCAGCGTGCCAGGACTTGTCCGCGGGGCGTCGGTCTCGACAACCACGGCAGCACCACGCCGAGCACATAGCACCCCAGTGCCAGGCGAACCGTCCAGCGGGTCAAGCTCTCGCCCACGTCCACGTCCGCTCCGTTTTCGAGATTCTGGGAATATTTCTCGGCACTCCGGGATCATTCTGGAGACAGGGACAGCTTCTCGGCAGCCGCACCGTTTTATCCAGGTTATCCATTTCGGGAGGGGAAGTTCCCATGTGTTCCTCGTCGCGCTCGGGGTCCGTCTGGTTCTGGTTCGCCGTCGCCTGGTTCAGTCTGGCGCTGAGCGGCTGCGGTTCGAGAGCCCGACAGGACCGCGCCATCAGCTGGTCTGCGGAAGGCCAAGCGGTCGGGTTTCAGCATCAGGAAGCCGGCGTCTTCATCGCGGACAAAGACGGGGGCCAACTGGAGAAGATCTTTCAGCCGGGCCCCGATGTCCTCGTGACCGGCACACCGCTGTGGAGTCCCACCGACCGCCGGCTCCTCTTTACGACCGCCCGAGATCCGAACCGGCAACCCGCTCCGCAGCCGCTGCAATCGCCTTTTGGCCTCAACCCCGATGGCGAAGTGTATCATCAGCGTCCCGTGGCTTACACCTGTTGGATCCGCGCGGAACCGAAAGCCGGCCAGGCCGTCCAGCCCCAAGCGCTGTTCGAAGCCGCCTGCGATCATCCCGGTTACATCGCCGCCAACCTGGCCGTGCGCTGGCATCCCCAGGGAGACCGCATCTACTATCTCCACCAGATCGGTGTTCATGAGCATGCCCTATTCGAATACGACCTGCGCACCAAGAGAGCGCGCCGGATCTTTCCCAAAACGGCTGAGGCGCTGATCTTCGACTGGACTTCTGATGGCTCCCACCTGGTTTGCGTACTCGGCAACACCCGGGCCAACTTACAGGAGAGCGGTACCTGGATCGGCAAGCCGGGCGCGGACGACTGGTGGCACGTACCTCATTCGGAAGAACTGGGCGAAGGACAGCTGCCTTCGTTGCTCGAACAGGTGCGAGCCGCCCAACCCGCCTGGACTCGCGATGGAACCCGCTTCGCCTTCACGTCGCATACGCCCGGCACAACCCAGGAGGATCCGGGTCGCTCTAGCCTCTGGCTCGGCACAATGGCCAACCGCCAGGTCGAGCGCTGGGCCGACGGCACCGAGCCGTTGCGGCAACTGCACTGGGATCCCGCAGGCTCCCGGCTCGGCCTCGTGCGGGGTCGCGCCAACCCATCGCTGCACTTGATCCAACGGCCCGGCGAATGGTCCGCGTCCATCAGCCGCAAGCCGGTGCGTCGCTTCGCGGGCTGGAATGCCACGGGCGACCGCCTGGCGTATATCGTCGCCGAACCGATGCCGGCAGCGACAAGCCAAAACTGGGCTTTTCTCCTGGTGCCCGATGCCCAGCCGCGGGACGCGGTGTATATCGCCGCTGGGACCGGACAGGAACCCGGACGCGAAGTCTTCTCCGGCATGCGCGTGACGTTTCCGCACTGGTCGCCGCTGGAAGACAAGCTCTCCGTCTGGTTCACGTTCATTCCCACGCATCGATCGCTGTTGTCGCGGCTGCTCGGCTGGGGGCTGCCGCGGGGCGACCCGGCCGCCGTGCTCGAGGCGTCGACAGGTCAAATCGGTTGGATGGCCGTCCACGCCTACGAGAAAGCACAGATTGGACATTACCACCTCTTGAAGGGCGCCTATGCCGAGGCCTGGCGGTGGTATCAAGAAGCAGAAGTTGCCCTGCCCGCGCCGCAACCACTGCCGGCGGAACAGTCGTTAGTGCAGCTACTCATGCGGCGCGATTTCACGTTCTTCGAGTATTACTGTTTGGCCAGACTCGGCCGCGAAGCCGAGGCCCGGGCCAAGCTCGAGCAGTTCCGGCAACGGGTGGTCCTGGAGGGAAGAGGCCCCGGGCAGGAGCCCCGCGTGCCGAGCGAGGCCGAGATCTTTCAGACTGGGCTGGTGAAGGATTTCTACATGGCCGAGGTTTTCCTGAGTCTCGATGCCGCTGCCGAGGGACGTGAGTTCTTCCGCAAGCAGCTAGCCGCGGCCCAGACGGACAGCGCTCGCCTGAGCAGCGCCATCGTGCTGGGGCAGCTCTTCTTGCTGGAAAAGCATCACGCGGACTATGCCGATCTGGCAACGGACACTCTGCGGCCCTTGCTGTTCAAACTCGGCAAGCCGGGATTGGCCCTGAGCCTGTACACCGCCAACATCACCGATCCCCAGGGACTGCTGGCCTTGGTCGGTGACCTGGCGCTGCTGCCTCTGTACGACCCTCAGTTCCTGGCCACGCTGCCTCACGACCAGCTGCTCGCCCTTCTGCCGCGCTGGTTGGCGCTGCGAGACCAGGCAAGAGAGGATCAGGCTCGCCTGACTGCCGATCTCTTCCTGGAGGCGGCCTGCCAGCAGCTAGGACGCAAGGAGGAACAGCAGGCCGTGGCCGTACGTATCCAGAGTAACCCGGCGCGGGGACAATACCTGCCGAAAGGCGTGGCCGGTCTGATCGAAGAGGTACGCCAGTTCCCGGTACAGATGGATGCGCTGCGGGAGCTGTTTTCAGGGTTGTAGGCGACAGGGAGGCTTCCCGTTTTCCCGTTCACTTTCCCGCTTGCTCGTTGTCAGGCGGGGCCATTCCGCGGTATCATCTAAGCATGGAACCAACCGCGATGCAGACTGTGAACCCATCCGCGGAACCGGCTTCCGCTTCGACCGCACCGGGGTCGGTCAGCCTGGCCGACATGATTGTGAAGACGCCTGATACTTGCGGTGGCCGGGCGCGCATCGCTGGCACCCGCATTAAGGTAGAGCACATTTATAACTGGGTTGAACGGCAGGGCATGACCCCGGCCCAGGTGGTGAAGGAATACCCGCACCTGACGATGGCCCAGGTGCATGCTGCCCTCGCCTACTACTGGTCCCACCAAGACGAAATCCAGCGGGACATCGCGGAAGGGGAGCAGCTAGTTGCCCAGATGAAGGCCAAGGCCGGGCCGTCGAAGTTCCAACAAAGGCTCGCCGAACTGCATGCCAAGGACGATCCGCTTCCACCTGGATGAGCACGTCGCCCATGCCATCGCGGAGGGCCTGCGGCGTCGCGGGGCCGACGTGACGACCACGACCGATGCGGGCTTGCTTGGTTCCACGGACCCGCAGCAACTTGCTTACGCCCTGGCCGGAGGGCGAGTGATCTTCACTGAGGACCGAGACTTTCTGGCGCTGGCAGGCGGGACCGAACACGCCGGCATCGCCTACTGCGACCAGGGCACGCGCACCATCGGGCAGATTGTCCGCGGGCTGGAACTCCTCTGGGAGGTGTACGAGCCGGAGGAGATGCGGAACCGTATCGAGTTCATCTGACCACCTGTCGCCCTGTCATTTCAAAAAGGTGTCTGGAACTGTGATTTTAGAGTTCCAGACACCTTTTTGAAGCAGTTGCTAAGCAGAAAGCACTTGTTGGAGGCCGCCTGGCCACCTGCTCGCGTCCATTTTTTGTCCCACCCGAGGACGGATTCCAGGTAGACTCGTTGCGCCGGGAGGCACCGCCCGTTGACTGGAAGCCGCCTCCGGACAAGGTCACGGACAACAGCCGCTCGCCACGACCTGAATCGCACACACGCTGGATCTTGGTAACGCAAGCAGGAGAAAAACCATGAACGGAGCCGATCTGCTGGTCCGACTGCTCCAGGCCCAGGGCGTCCCCTTTGTATCGACGCTGTGCGGCAACGGCCTGGACCCGTTTTACGCCGCCTGCAAGCGGCATGGGTTGCGGCTGCTCGATGTCCGCAACGAGCAAGCCGCGGGCTACATGGCCGATGCCGTCGGCCGGCTGACCCGCCGCGTGGGCATCTGTTCCTCCACCAGCGGCATCGCCCACATCAACGCCCTGACCGGGCTGGTAAACGCCTATTTCGACGGGACTCCGCTACTCCTCTTCACCGGGGCCAGCGAGAGCAAGACCGCGGGCCTGGGCAATTTCCAGGACCTCGACCACGTCGCCCTGGCCCGGCCAGTGTGCAAACTGGTCCAGCGCGTCGATCGTCCGGATCGCCTCGCACGGGCCGTGCACGATGCCTTCACGACCGCCCTCAGCGGTCGTCCCGGGCCAGTCCACCTGACTATTCCAGGGGATGTCTTGCAGGCTCCTGTGCACGAGGCCGACGTCCAGCGCCCGTCGCTTGCGGCCGAGGGCAGCACCACCCCGCCCGGAGCCCTGGCCACCATGAGTCTCGGCACCCCGCGTGCTGCCGGCGACCCGGACCTGATCCGCGCGGCGGTGGACCTGCTGGCC
>JBGQLF010000033.1:0-16919 GCA_041499985.1 Gemmataceae bacterium | reverse complement strand
CGACCTGAGATTCGCGCTCCGCGGGCCCGCGTAGTCGCCCTCGGGTGATTCGGCTCTCTTGCCCCCTTGGATCACCATCCGTTCACGCTGGAGGAATGCTCATGGATCCCCGATTCTCCCTGTGGTGCCTGGCGCTTTTCGTCGCCTGCTCCGTGTCCGCTTCTACCAGTCTGGCGCAAGAGGCCAACCAAGATGCCGCAAAGAAAGAGGCGGCCAAACAGAAGGCGAAACTGTCGCGCGGCGGCACCTACGTCGGCCGGATTGTCGCCAAGGAAAAGGATGACGTGTCTTTCACCTTGGAGGTGCCGATCGAGATCCTGTACTGGGAGGTACGCCCCAGCGCCTGGGATCGCTCGGGCCAGCCCACGGCGATCCGCCGGACAGTCAGCGTCCATCGCGAAACGCAGCGGCTCGAAGTCTGGCTGCCCGACGACGTGAAAGTACGTGTGCCCACCAAACCCGACTTCGATGCGAAGGGCCGGCCTGTGCCAACCAACCCCAAATCCGATCCCAGCGACCCAGACCGCAAGCTGGGCGGCGTCGCGGGCTCCGTGGAAGATCTGCACAAAAACCAGGTGGTGCAAGTCACGTTGGAGCGTGACCGAGCAGGACACCGGTTTGCGAAGACCATCCTCGTACTGAGCGAAAGGGCGAAACCGTAATATCCTGACTGTCAATAGCAGGGAGCCGCAGGCGACCGGGTGGACGCGGTCGCCTGCGGCTCCCTGCTAAACAAGAGGTGATTTCTTTTCTTGATCTCACGCCGGCGTGGAGGCGCTGCCAGGCCGTCGCCGCAGACGCAGCACCAGCCGATAAATCCCATAGCAAACCACCGCCCACGGCAGCACGAAACAGACGCCGACGACCACCACCGTCACGCTCCAGGATAGGGCGACGAAGCTGGTGTACAGTCCCCGGCGAATCTGTGGCCACAAGCCCTCGTCGCTCGGCACAATGAGATCCACGTTGGAGAGGGTGACCTCGAGCCGAGCTGCCGCCAAGGCACCCTCGGGCGCTTGCGGATTGCGCGACGCTTGCTGCACCCGCAGCGTGCCGGTTCCCTTGAATTTGTCAACCAGCTCCGCCGCCTGCGCGAGCGGAACGTCGAAGACCTGCCTGGCAGTCACCCGGCCGTTGCGCTCGTGCGCCACCTGCGACTCGACGATGCGTCCCTGGCTCTCTCGAACCATGGCCGACAGGAACGCCGCGGTCGTGTCCACGTTGACCACTTCCAGGCCGAGCACCACGGTCTCGCGCGGCGGCAGAGTGACCTGGTTGACCAACTTCACCTGGAAGCGCACCTTGCGATCGCTTACGTTTTCGCTCTCCGGCGCGCGGACCACGTTGCGGGAATAGACCTCGCCGATCCGGGCCAGCGTGCCGTCGAGCGTGGCCTCCTGGGTGCGGCGGATCTCGAAGTCCAGATCGGCGGTGATATTCTGTTTATCCTGCTCGCTAAGCTGCGCGTTGAACACCCGACCTTGGGTCTTGCCGATCGCTTCCTGAAGGGACCGGTAGCCGGCCGGCACGTCCTTGGTCGCCACTTGCAGAGTGGCCGTCTCGCGCGGCTGGATGTTGGCCAGGTTATACAGCGATAGAGAGAACTGCGTCGCGACCCGTTTCGTCTTGCCGTCGAGCAGCCGATTGTTGCCGTCCTCGGCCTGCTGAAGCCGATCGATCTCCAAGCGTGACACCTGGCCGAGCTGGCGCAAACGGTCGCGCAGCGGGCCCGCTGCCTCGGGCGCGACTTCAAACTGAAGGACGGCGTGGAATTGTCCCGCGGCCTGCTGCTTCAGCTCCGACTTGAGAACGCGGCCTTTGGCTTCGGCCACGGCGGCCAGGACGGCCTGCTGCGCCTGATCCACGTCCTCGACCTCGATCCCCATCTGTACCCGTTCGGTCTCGGTGATGGCGGACGGGGTGCGAATTTCCTTTTCGTAGAGCGTCAGGGTCAGCGTGCTCAGGGCGACCAGGTTGTTGTAGTAGCGCAGTTCGCCTTCGAATTCCTCGATCTTGGTACGCCACACCCCCAGCTCTTTTTCGGCCTGAAGCAGGTCCTTGATCTCGCCCTTGCCGGCCTTGATGATTTGCAGCAGCCGTTCTTCCAGGGTGCGGGCGGCCCGGAGGCGACTTTCCAGATCGGTGTACTGCTTGCTGATATCCAGGCTGCCGAGGCGCTGGCTTCTCAGCTCACCGGCCTTGCCGAGCTCGCGGCGCAGGTTCTCCACCAGGCCATCGAGCCGCTCGGGCGGCACTCGGAGCGTCACGGAACCGCGCACTTTGCCGTTGGGCAGCTTCTCACTGTTGATCGTGGCGATGAAGCTGCCCGCCGTAGCGTCCACGAACTTGCGGACGGTGGCCACGGCTGTGTCGAACGAGTCGATCTCGAATTCCAACTCGCCGGAGCGGATAACGATCTTGCGCGCCACGGCGGGCTCGGCCGGAGCGTTGGGCTTCTGGTCGTCGGCCTTGTTGCTCTCGTTCGCTCCTTTCGGCGTGTTCGGGGGCTGCTGCGGTGTCGTGGACGACACACTCTGCTTGGTCTTCTCGATGATTTTCTTGACCTCATCGACATCTGCCGGGGTGTTTCCTGTTATTACAATAGCTCCTAAGTCCGGTAGCGCCTCCGCTTGCACCGGCGGCCGCGGCGCCCTGACAAGGTCCCTGCCCAGGGTGGAGGAAGCCGGCGGGGCGGGCGAGCCTGCCGTCGCAGACGAACGGCCGTTTGGATTGAGAGTCAGCGATGAGGACAGCGGTTGATTGTTGCGGAAGGAGGAGAACCCACCTCCGCCCCCGCCGAACCCACCGCCCCCAGGGAAGCCACCCCTAGCCGGAGTTGTCTTCTCAGACGGTGGAGGCGGAGCAGGCGATGGAGATGTGCCGCCGCGCTGTCCGGGTCTTTCCCCTCCGGAGGCGGGGGATTTGTCCATTGCCTTGACGTCTTTCTCGGAAAGGGTCTGGATGGAACTCGAACCGGAACTGCGAGCGGCAGAACCAGCGCCACGGCCTTCTCCCCACCCAGAACTCAGTGCCCACAGGTGGTTATCCGCAGACGGGGTTCCCAGTTCACTTACTTTTTGACGTATTTCTTGCGCCAGTTTATCCGCACCAACGTCGATGCGAGCCTTGATTGAATGGGAGTCGTCGCCCAGAGCCGGCTCTCGGTCCTCAAGCTGTTCCCGGGAATTGACCAGCGCACCTTGAGTTCGAGCGTACGTGGCGAATCCCACGGTCCGGAGATCACCATCGAAGAGAGCCACCACTTGCCCGGAGCCCGGAAACACCAACCCGCCCTGATCCATATGGCTGCTGACGAAAGCACCCAACACTCCCAGCAGGAGCACTGCGGCCGCGCCGAGCGCCAGACGCACGCCAAAGGGAATCGACCACGGATGTGCCACCGACGCCAGGCGCAGCGCATGAATCATACGATCCTCCAGGCTTGGTTCCGGCCGAATGCCGGCGAATAGGGTCTCGAGCGTCTGGTCCATCGCCCGCGCTTCCTGCAACGCCTGACTGCACGTCGCGCAGGTCGCCGTGTGCTGTTCCAGGCGTTCGCGCTCCGCCGCCTCCAGTCCGCCGGCGGTATAGCTGGCGAGGTTCTCCAGAGTCCAGGTGTGCTCGGACATGGTGCTCTCTCTTCTCCGCGAGGGGGGCGTCAGTCGTTGCCAAAATCGGCCGGGAGCCGGGTCCGCAACAGGTTCAATCCCCGATGGAGCAGCCCGCGTAGGGAGCCGTTGGTGAGTCCCATTTGCAGACAGATGGTCTCGTAATCGGCGCCGGCGATATAGCGAAGCGTCAACGGCAAACGGTATTCCTCCGGCAGCGAGCGCAGGACTGCAAGGACCTGGTGACGCAGTTCTTCGCGGGCCAGCTGCTCCACGGGACGCGGAGTCGGATCGGGCACCTGCGCGAGAACGGCGTTCGGGCTCTGTCGTGGGGCGGCGCGTTTGTGCCGCTGTTCCCGGCGGGCGGCGTCGAGGACCACCGTTTGCGCGATCTTCAAGAGCCATCCGCGGAAGCTGCGCGGCTCGGTCAGCGCCCACAGGGAGCGAAAGGCGATCAGCAGCGTTTCCTGCAAGAGATCTTCCGCGCGGTGCGTATCGCCAGTTTCCAGATACAGCCGGGCAAACACCAGGCGCGACGTACGCCGGACCAGCTCTTCAAAGGCGTCGCGGTCGCCTTCGCGAGCCCGGCGTACCAGGGCTTCTTCCGAGTCGGTCATGCAGCTCTCCATAGATAAAGACGTCCTTTGGACGGCTGGCGCGCGCCGAAAGTGCCGGAAAAACCTCAGCTAGGACGGTACACGCAGAAGAACCATGCCGAGCTGCCGGTTTATGCTAGACTTCATCCGCGATGGTCTCGCAACGGCGCCATGCCAACGTGGGTGGCACGCCCTGAGTCCTCGAAGGGCGTGGTGCTACGGCAGACACGCCCTTCGAGGACTCAGGGCGTGCCACCCAGAAACTGTCTTCGGAACAGAGGGGCGAGCGATGTTTTCTTTCCTGCGCCTACTGAGGATGAGCCTGTGGGTGGGCACTGCGTGTGCCGTCGTCGGCCTGGCCGTTGCGGCAGCGGATGAACCGCCGGATAAGAAATCTCTCACGGAGCCCAGGGATTTCTTTCCGCGGCAGAAATATCAGGCCCTGCCGGGCAAAGTCGTCGGTGTCCTGGCGGCCGGCGGCCAGTCCGTGCTGCGTGCCGAGGGCCGCAAGGGTCCGCCCGATGCGCTGTACCTGGGTGTCGGCAGCGGTAGCTATCGCTTGATCTATGTGCCGGTCAAGAAAAAGCCGGTCATCGGGGCCATGCTCGTTCCCGTGGGCGACAAGGGCAAGCCCAAACGCTTCGATAGCCTGAGCCTGGCCAACCCAGAAACCGTCAAGCAATGGGGCCTCACAGCGCCTTACACACTCGTGGAAGTCGAGGTGAACGGCGGCCTGGGCAGTCCGGCGAACGGCAGCCTGGTAGCGACGCGCATGCGCGCCGTGGAGGGCACGACGGAGTATCCCCTGCGCGTCGCCGACCTAGTCGAGCAGCTACGGCGGCAGTACGGGTCTTGGGCGGCGGAGCAGGACAAGCTTATCCAGACGGAAATGATCGAGGCGCAGCAGAAGTTTCTGCGCGATCAGAAACCGACCGGGCCACGCGAGAAGGAGGAGCTCTTGCACGTGACCTGGCTGCCGGAGAATCAGCGCCTGCGCATCCGGTTCCAGACCCGGCTCAGCGACGGCTCCTATCGCTACAGCACGATCCCATCGAAGGTGGAGAAAAATCGGCGCATTTTCACCGACATCCGCTACGGTACCTCCTTCGGGGTCGAGCTGGGGATGACCTATGAGGTGAGCAAAACCGGCAAGGTGGAGCAGAGCCAGGAACTGCCGGTGCAGATGTTTCACAAAGAGATTCGACGCCCGCCGGAGGATCCGGGCGACCGGCCGCGGGGCAGCAAGGATTAGCAGACAGGCCCGCCTTCACCGATGACCCGTTACGCCTACCTGTTGACACCAGCGGAGCACGGGACACGTTGAACAGTGCGGCAGATGGCCCGTGCAGATGTGCTTCCCAAAGGGCACGAGAAGTTTGTTGATTTCCACCCAATACCGGCGTGGCAGCTTGGTCTCGAGGGCGGCGCTGGTTTTCTCCGGCGTCGGGGCGTGTACATAGCCCCAACGGTTGGTCACTCGGTGCACGTGAATATCGACGCCGATGCGCGGCTGGTTACAGGCGATGCCGAGCACCAGATTGGCGCACTTGGGGCCAACGCCGTGGAACGACCGTAGGACCTCTTCACGGCAAGGCAGAACCCCTTCATACTCGGCCACGATGCGTTGCGCGAGCGCAAGGATTTGTCCGGCCTTGGCTTCATGAAACGTACAGGCACCAATCCCTGCGTCGATCTCCGCGCGTGTCAGCCGGCTCATCTCGGCCGGTGTGCGGGCACGGCCAAACAAGCGACGCGCCGTCGGCAAGGTCACCTCGTCCAGGGTGCGAATCGAGAGGATGCAGGCAACCAGTTGTTCAAAAGGCGAGGCAAAGCCTTCCTCAGCCAGTTCGAACAGGGCCGCTTTAGGGAACGGACGGACCGCCACGCGGATGTGCTCGAGGACCCGGTCAATCTCGAAGGGCAATTTGCCGGGAGCTGGGCCTGGACTCGACCGGGCTCTACCGCTTCCGCGCGTTGGCTGATGGTTGGTCTTTCCCATGGCTGCGGCACCTTCTGCCTCCTGTCTTGGGGAGATAGGAGCAATCTCTGTGCCATCGCCCTACTGTTTAGCAACGGATACCCTTGATCGAAGTTGGCACCAGGATATCGAGACACGGTTCGGGCTTGAAGCTGCTTGAGACGACTGTACGCTGGAGTAGGGTGGGTCTCACTGCTCCAGGGATCTTGAGTGCTGTGGGCAGCTTCTTGTTCAGGTCATTGGTCGAAATGATTCGAGGACTCGGTCGATGCCCAGGAGGCTGCTCGATCGCTGTCATCCGGATAGCATTCGCGAGTTCCGGGCGGCCGGCCGACAGCGCCTTACTGGTTTTGTGAAGGTTCCACATGCCGCGTAAGAGACGGAGTGTCGAAGCACAGCTACGCCGTCCGATCGGGGACCTTGTTGAGCAACTGGCAGGCGAGCTGAAGAGCGCGCGCGAGTCGGGTCAGCCGATGATCGAAGAGCAAGAGTTCCCGACTGGAAAAACCCGCGTTACCGTTGTTTGGGATAAGTGGGAACGTATTCCATTAGAGGACCGAACGGCTGTCATTTTCCGGGCTTATGATCTGGCCGAGGGCCCCGGCTTTAGCGCTACGATCGCCCTGGCGAGCGGGCTCACGGTTCCCGAGGCCCACGCTGCCGGTATGTTGCCCTTTCAAATCATCCCCGCCCTGCGGAGAGAGGACCCGGTCACACTGGAGCAGTGCCACCAAGCCATGATGGATGAAGGTGCTTCGATACTGGCGGATCCCAGCAAGCCCCAGTTGCGGTTCGCCACCGAGGAGGACGCAGAGGCGAGCCGGAAACGGTTGGCACGGCGCTTGCCCAACAGCGAACCGGTCTGGGTTGTTACCCAGGAAGTCGGCAAGGTCGAAGACTGGCTACAACCGGAGGCACACTGATCTTCTCTCCAGGCTCGACTCCACGGGCCGGAAACGCAAAGCTTACGGCACCTCGCAGACCACGCGGAAGCCGACGAAATCACTCGCGAAATCCGTCCAGTGGCAATTGCGGACCGCGCACCGCATATCCCGTGGTGCCGTGTCCCACGCACCGCCGCGGAACACCCGCAAGAGCTTCACCTGCCCATTATCCACAATCGGTCGCACCGGTCCCTTGGGATCTCTGGACGGCGAGACCTTATAGTAGTAGGGATCAAACCAATCCGCACACCATTCCCACACGTTGCCGTGCAGGTCGTACAGGCCGAAAGCATTCGGCCGATACTGACCGACCGGGGCCACGCCGGCATACCCATCCTCCCAGGCTGCGGCATCGTCCCTCTTTGGAAGCGGGTACTTGAGCAGATACGTCGCATCGAGGACATTGGCCATCCCTTCTAACGCCTCCGGCCTGTCCCCATCGGCATAACGGCTCGCCTTGCCGGCGTGGCACGCGTATTCCCACTCTGCTTCGGTCGGGAGACGATAGGTTTGGCCTTCCTTTGTGCTGAGCCATTCGCAGAAAGCGGCGGCGTCATTCCAGCTGACGTACACCACCGGATGCTCGTCGGATTGTTCGTAGCCCGGATTCTGCCAGGTCCCTTTCACGTCCGGCCGCCGCTCGGCATCGGTCTTGTACGTGCCCCCTTTCAGGAACTGGCGAAACTGACCGACGGTGACCTCATACATGCCCATGTAGAACGGCCGCGAGATCGTCACGGGGTGCTGGGGCTTCTCGTTGATATCGACCAACTCGCTGGCCGTAGCACCCATCAAGAATTCGCCGGCCGGCACCAGGACCAGCTTCATGCCGATCGAATTGAGCTGCACCTGGGATGCGGGGTTGGTTTCCGCCTGAGTCGCGGCGCGGGGTTGTTCCGGCACAATCGGGTTGGTTTGCAAGGGCGACTTCGCGGGATTCTTCCACCACGGCACCAGGCCCGTCACCGCGAGTCCCCCGAGCATTACCAGGACGCCGGCGAGCAGGACACGGGGCGGGATGCGCTGGCTCGGCTGGCCGGGGGCGGCAGTCTGACTGGGCGCCGTGGCGGAGGAACGCACCACCGGCGTGGGTGGCCCGGAATCGACCGCTACCGCACCGGATTCGGCAGCAGGCGGCCCCTCTCCCGTCTGCCAGGCGGTGGACAAATCTCCCAGCGAGACGCCCTCCTCGACGGTAGGAGCCGGCAGCAGATCCTTCAAGCTGAGGGTAGCGGATGCCAAGTCGTCCGTGCAGCGCTCCAGATCGCGCAGCACCTCCGTCATCGTCGCATAGCGCTGGGCCGGATCCTTCGCCACCATGCGCCCGAACACGGCTTCGAGAGCTTCGGAGACGCCGGCGCAGCACTCCCGCAGCGAGGGAATCGGCTTCTCCCGGTGGGCCAGGAGCTTTTTCATGGTCGTGTCGGCCTGGTACAGCGTCTTGCCCACGAGGAGAAAATACAGTGTACAACCCAGACTATAGATATCCGCGCGGTGGTCGGCGTGCTTGCTGTCGAGTGCCTGCTCGGGAGCCATGTACTCGACCGTGCCCAGAATATGGCCCGTATCCGTGAGCGAATCGTGGGGCGTGGAAGCCGAGTCCTCCTTCTTGCTGTGGCTGGCCAAGGGATCTTCGAACCGGGCCAGGCCCATATCGAGCACCTTGATGGTGCCGGTACGGTCGAGCAGCAGGTTCCGCGGCTTGATATCGCGATGCACCACGCCTTGCTGATGGGCATGCTCCAACCCCCGGGCGGCTTGCACGATGCATGCGACCGCCTGCGCCGGCGTCAGCGTGCCGTGCCGGCGGACCAACCGGGTCAGATCGCTGCCCGTGACATATTCCATGACCAGGTAGTGCATACCGGCATGCTCGCCGGCGTCGTAGGCGGGCACGATGTTGGGATGGACCAACCGGGCGGCGGCTTGCACTTCGCGCTGGAAGCGCTGCACGTAGCCCGGCGCGCGGGCTACCTCCGGCGACAGGAGCTTCAGCGCCACCACGCGCTGCATGCGCCGGTGGCGCGCCAGAAAAACGACTCCCATGCCGCCGCTGCCGATCCGATCCAGAACGACGTACTCGCCCAGCACCAACCCGTGCGTCTTGCCCTGGCACAACTCCTCGGCCTGGAAGCGGGTCAGTTTGCGCCGGCGAACCAGTTCCTGGGCCAGGTCCGTGACATCGCCGGAGCGACGTTCGGGCGGCAGTTCGGCCAGGAACGCTTCCCAGTCCGCGCGCGATAATAGCGTACTGGCCAGCAGGCAATCGACGAAGTGGTCCAAGGTGGCAGTCATGACTCAGGTTCCTACAGGTCGAAGCCATGATACCACGTTCACGCCACGGGCGCAAGCAACCATAAGTACCCAGTACCGAGTACCCGGTACGGAGTACGGAAACTTGGGTACTCGGTATTCCGTACTGCGTACTGGTGCCATGCTCAAGGAGCCCGATCCCTTGGCGCCACCTCTCCGGAAAACTTCGTGACACGCGGCCTGAAAGGAGCGAGACTGGTATGCGTGCCGAATGCCGTAGACAGTCGTGCAACCAAGTTTTTCCGGAATCTTGCATTTATTTAGCGCCAGGAGGGCAGTATGTACAGGAGAAGCGACTTCCCCAGGAGAGTGAGCATGGCAAAGGGACAACTGGGTGCGGATCTGCACCAGGCGTCCGCGGGAGCAGCGGCGCCGGCAGCGGGGGAGCTGACGGACGGGCAGCTGCTCCAGCGGTTCATCACCCGCAACGACGAGATCGCCTTCGCCGCCCTGGTGCAGCGCCATGGCCCGATGGTGCTGGCCGTGTGCCGGCGCGTGCTCCAAGACTGGCACCACGCCGAAGATGCCTTTCAGGCGACGTTCTTGACGCTCGCGCGCAAAGCCGGCGCCATCGGCCAGCCAGAACTCCTCGCCAATTGGCTGTATGGAGTGGCTTATCGCACGGCCCTGAAAGCGAAAACGCGCGCGGCCCGGCGCTGGCAATCTGAAAGGGAGGTCGCCTCCATGCCACGAGCGGAGCCCACCCGGGACGAAACCTGGCGGGAACTCCAGGCGGTCCTCGATGAAGAAATGGCCCAGATCCCGGAGAAATACCGGGCACCCTTGATCCTGTGCTATCTCGAAGGCAAGACCAACGAGGAAGCCGCCCGCCTACTGCACTGGCCGACCGGCTCGATGTCTCGGCGGATCTCCCGCGGTCTGGAGCTGCTGCGCCAACGGCTGCACCAGCGCGGCCTGAGGTGCTCTCCGGGCCTCTTTCCCACGATGCTGGCGCGGCAAGCCGGTCCCATCCAGGTGCCCAGCGCCTTGGCGGATGCCACCGTCGAAGCGGCGGTGGCGGCGGCCGGCGGCGAAGTCATTGCGACGGCCACGCTCGCGGCCGCCACGGCCGGCGGCTCCAGTGCCTTGTTGAAAGCTCTGTTGCTCGCTCGGCTCAGTCGCACAGCTGCCTTGCTCGTCGGCGCTGCCGTGCTCGCCCTGGCCACGGGCGTCGTCAGCTACGGCTCCTGGGCCGGCACGGCGGGGATGCCGCGGAGTTGCCATGCGCCAGCTTCTGCCCCGGCTCCGAGTCCGGCGAACGATGGCTCGGGTGGGGGGCCATCGGCTGGCACGCCCTGAGTCTGCGAAGGGCGTGCGGCTGCGGCAGACACGCCCTTCGCAGACTCAGGGCGTGCCACCCACGTTGGAACCGGCAAGAACCAAATCATCACATGGGGTGAGGACATCCAGCGGGGAATTTGCCAATCCTGACCAGGATTGTTTCATAGAGCACCTCCATCATACTCCCGGCTACCCGAGCATGGGACCGGGCCCCGGATGTCCCGCCCCCGTTTTTCGAAACGGATTCAACAAGCTTTGCCGCTGAGAAGCGAAACGAGCGCGGCCCTCGCAAAAGGGCTACGCTCGCTTCCTGCCGAGAGCCAGAAGGTTAGGGGGAAATCACGAACTGGAATAAGTCATTGAAGTTGTCCGCCAGGGCAGCCTGGTTGCCACTCCGGCCCGTTCGGGCTAACGAACGGAACAGCGTCTGCGTCGGGCTGCTTCCCAGGAGGGTCGTGAGGTAGTCCCGGATGGTATCCGCCTCGATCTGGAGCGCGCCAGGGGTCGAGAAGTGGGTGCCGGAGTCGGTGGCTGCGTTGGCCCGGCCGGCTTGGGCCGAACTCGTCAGGAGACCGCTGAGGCCGGCCAGCCCATCGTCCGTACTGTGCTCGCCACTGCCGAGGGCCAGTCCGCCCGCTCCACGGACGGTCAATCCTCCGGCGACCTTCGACGTCATGTTGCTATACGCCGACGTCCCGGCACTGTTGTAGGCACGGATCCGGTACGAGTACGACTTGCCGCTCACCACAGTGCCATCGCTATAACTGGTGACATTGGCCCCCACGGTCGCGATCCGAGTGTAACTGCCGAGGCTTCCCCGCCTGTTGGTCACCGCCCGTTCAATGTAAAAGCCGGTCTCATTAGTCGAATTATCGGTCCAGGTGAGCCGAATCTGCGTGCCCGAAAGGGGCGTGGCGGTTAGGTTCGAAGGCGCGGCCGGCGGATTGGTCACGAGGGTCACCGTCGTGGTGGCCGACGCCTGGTTCGAATAAACCGAATACGTTGTGCCGCTAAAAGCACGGACGCGGTAATAGTACTTCGTCCCGGAGGCCAGGCTGCTATCCGTGTAGCTGGTGCTGGTCCACCCCAGAGTGGTGATCTGGCTCCAGGTCGTGCCGTCGGTACTGCGCTCGACACTGTAGCCGGTGGCACTGGTCGTGTTGTCGGTCCAGCTGAGCTGGATCTGCGTTCCCGAGAGGGCGTTGGCGGCCAGGTTCGAGGGTGCGGCCAGGGCGATGGTGGCCGTCGTGGCGGACACCTCGTTCGAGTACGCCGAAGCGATCGTGCCGTTGAATGCACGTACACGATAATAGTACTTCGTCCCGCCTGCCAGGCCGGTATCCGAGTAGCTGGTGCTGTTGGCGCCCAGGGTCGTGATCTGGCTCCAGGTCGTGCCGTCGCTGCTGCGCTCGACGCTGTAGCTGGTCTCGTTGGTGGCGTTGTCGGTCCAGGTCAGATTGATCTGGCTGGAGGAGGTCGCCGTGGCGGCCAGGTTCGTCGGTGCCGCAACGACGGTCGTCGACGCGACAAGGGAACCGGTGATGCTATAGGTGCCGACGTCAAAGCCATAATTGGTGGCGCTGGCGCCGCGGCTGATGCCATGACTGGCCACGACCACCTCGTACGAGCCCGCGGCCAGGGTACCCGTCCAGGAAACCGTCCCGCTATCTGGGTCCTGCCAGCCGGCAACGACGTTGCCGGACGAATCCAGCAACTCGATCTTCGGATGCAAGTTGCCATAGCTGGGCGCGCTGACCGAGAAGCTGACGGAGCCAGCGCCAGTGGTGAAGGACCACGCATCCACATCGGACATCGTCGAGGTGATGCCCGAGGCGCTGACCTGTGTGCCGGCCACCGTCAGCGGGGACGCGGTGCTTGCCGTGCTGCCCGCTTCATCCGGACGGTAGCCGAAGTTGCTGGAGATCACCGCCATGTCATCTTGATAGCTGGTCGAGCCGAGCGCACTTTGGCCGTACCACCACATGCCGCGCGTGGCATAGTAGGAGACGCCCAGGATCGGCGCCGTCCCATCGCCGGGGCCTTGCTGATACTGGCTGGTCTGGGTGGTGCCGGAATAGGCAGCCTGATGTTGCAACCCCATCGTGTGGCCAGATTCGTGCGAAATGGCCTCGCCGGTGTAGAAGACGTTGCCATTGCCGAGGTTGTTGGGGAAGACGAAGCCACGCACCGGGTTATTGGCCGAGCTGCCGCTCAGGCCACCCACCTGGGCCAGACCGCCGTAGGTTCCACCGGTCCAGGAGCCATTGCCGCCCACGTCGATCTGCGAAACGGTACCCGTATAGCCGGACACGGTCCGCGGATCCACGGTCGAGACATTGATCTTGAACGGCGCGTAATTCTCGGCGACGACCTGCCAGATCTGGGTGATGGTCGTGACCTCGGTCTGGGACAGCGCCGCGCCATCGCCATCGGTATCGAAGGCCGGCGTGGAAATGTTACTGTAGCCCAGCCAGCTGGAGACGAAGTCGCCGGTGAAGTTGAGATACAGCGTAGCGGAAGCGCCCGGCAGGCTGTTCAAGACCGGCAATGGCAGTCCCGTCATGGCGGTGGTTGTGCTGGTTGTCGAGCTCGTCGTGCCGGTTGGCTGCGGAGCCACAATGGCAGGATACGGGTCGCTGAGTGGTCTGTCAGCGGAGTGGTTGAGGTCCCCCACCCCCAACTCATCGGTGCACGGAACCACGCGTGCTTCCAGGGTTTCCACTTCCAGCGGAACACGTCGAGCCTTCCCTGTAGTGACATGAGACTTGGGACGTACCTTCATGGTGATCACTACCTCAAAGTGACGAGGGAACAAGCACAGAACGTGCCTAGAAAATCTAGACCGCCAGAGGGGGGAATTTATCTGGTGTTCGAGCCAGACGAGCGTATGCACATTAACGAATGCGAATCTGCGGACGGGGTTCCGTATGCAGCAAGCCTAGACGGCAAATCCGGCAAAGTCAAATTCTCCGGTATTCGGAGCGAACGAGCACCAAGCGGTTTTTTCGGGGTATGCCGTGAACTTTCCGATGCGACACCAGCCCGACGCGCCAGCGAGGGACGAGCGAACCCTTCGCTGGCACGTCGGGCTAGTTCTCCAACAGTCCACTCTACACCTGTCCGCCCTCCACTCCCCATTGCCTGCCGAGGTGCTGCTGGGGCTGGGTGTTCCGGTTAGCCTTGCCACGTACCGCTCTCGGCGAAGGCAACTGCCATTGTTCGCCACCAGTCCTGTTGCCTATCATGTGGCTGGTGAGGGAACAGTCCAACTTTTCGCAGCGGTCCTCTTTGTGGAGGCCTGAAACATGTCCGATCTTTCCTTGGAGCAACGAGTCGCCGTCCTGGAACAGCAGATGGCAAACCTCCTGGCCCAGCAAGCGAACGGAGCCGGAAAGAAGGATTGGCGACGAAGCGTGGGTATGTTCACCGACGACCAGGGAATGCAGGAGCTTTTTGCCGAGGCCCAGAAGATTCGTGAAGCGGATCGCAAAAAAGCACGGGAGCGGCAAACGAAAAAGCGTCGGGTTCAATCATGATCTTGCTGGACACCGACCATTTGTCCATCCTGATTAACCGTAATTCCACCGGGCATGTCGCCCTAGTAAGTCGCCTGGAAAACTCCAGGGATTCTTTGGGCGTGCCCGTCATCTGCGTTGCAGAGCAATGCAAGGGCTGGTTGGCCAAGATTCATCGCACACGAGATGTGCAGCAACAGATCCCAGCTTACGAACGCTTCATCAAACTGTTCCACTTCTTCCAGAATTGGGAAATCGTTTCTTTTCAGACAGTTGCGGCAAACGCCTTCCATGATTTCCGTAGGCAAAAAGTCCGCATTGGTTCCCAGGATCTCAAGATTGCCGCCATCGCCCTGGCCCATAATGCCCTTCTCCTATCAGCCAACCTGCGCGATTTTCTCCAGGTTCCGGGTCTGCGAGTTGAGAATTGGCTGGAGGCATAATCCCAAGGATCACGCCGCGTTGGCTACTTCCACCTGTGGCTCTTGGGAATGCTGACGCAAGAACTTCCGTGCCAAAGGCGCGTTGTGTTTTCTTTCCAGAGAAGTGCTGCTTTCGCGGCCCTCGCAAGAGGGCCGCGAAAGCTTCCTACCGCTGGCAGGAGGGTCAGGGGGAAATCACGAACTGGAACAGGTCGTTGAAATCATTTGCCTGGGCGGCCTGGCTGCCGCTCCGGCCACTTTGGGCCAACGATCGGAACAGCGTCTGCGTCGGGCTACTCCCCAGGAGGGTCGTGAGGTAGTCCCGGATAGTATCGGCCTCGATCTGGAGCGCGCCACGGGTCGAGAAGTTGCCGACGGGGTCGGTGGACCCGCTCGCACTCCTGGCTCCGGAGGAACCCTCCAAGAGATCGCTGATACCGGCGAGCAGATCCTCCCCAGCGTGCTGCTCGGTGCCACTGGCCAGTCCCGTTGCACCCAGGGCCAGAGAATCGGACCGGCCAACAACCAGTCCGTCGGCGAGCTTCGGAGCAACGCTGCTGCCGGTGAGCCTATCTTCCGTACCGTGATCGTCAGTGCCGATGGCCCGTCCAGCTGCCCCCATGGCCGGAAAAGGGGACCAGCGATTGACCAGTCCCCCGGCGAGCTTCGGAGTCACGCTCGTGTACTCCGACATCCCGGCACTGTTAAACGCGCGGATCCGATACGAGTAGGACGTGCTGTTCACCACGCTGCCATCGCTATAGCTGGTGACACCGGCCCCCACGGTCGCGATCAGGGTATAACTGCCGAGCCACCTTTGCTGGTTGGTGGCCGCCCGCTCAATGTAAAAGCCGGTCTCGTTGGTCGCATTATCGGTCCAGGTGAGCTGGATCTGCGGTCCCGAAAGGAGCGTGGCCATCAGGTTCGAAGGCGCAGCCGGCGGCTTGGTCACGAGGTTCCCCGTCGTGGTGGCCGACGCCCGGTTCGAGTAAGCCGAATACGTTGTGCCGCTAAAAGCACGGACGCGGTAATAAGGCGTCATCCCGGAGGCCAGGCTACTATCTGTGTAGTTGGTGCTGGTCGCCCCCAAAGTAGCGATCGGGATCCAGGTCTTGCCGTCGGCACCGCGCTCCACACTGTAGCCCGTGGCATGGGTCGTGTTGTCGTTCCAGGTGAGCTGGATCCGCCCTCCGGAGAGGGCCTTGGCGACCAGGTTCGAGGGTGCGGCCAGGGAGATGGTCGTCGTCGCGGACACCTGGTTCGAGTAGCCCGAGGGCGTTGTCCCACTGAACGCGCGCACCCGGTAGTAGTACGTCGTCCCGGCAGCCAAGCCGGTATCGGTATAGCTGGTGCTGTGGGCCCCCAGGGTCGCGATCAGGCTCCAGGTGGTGCCGTCGCTGCTGCGCTCGACACCATAGCTGGTCTCGTTGGTCGCATTATCCGTCCAACTGAGCTGGATCTGCGTGGTCGACAGAGCAGGCGCGATCAGATTGGAGGGCGCGGCGGGCGGGCTGACCAGCGTGGTAGCGCTGATCGCGTTCGAGTACGTCGAAGCCGTGGTGTCGTTGAAATCCCGCACTCGGTAGTAGTAGATCGTGCCGGAGGCCAGGCCGCTATCCGTGTAGCTGGTGCTGTGGGCGCCCAGGGTCGTGATCGGGCTCCACGTGGTGCCGTCGCTGCTGCGCTCGACGCTGTAGCTGGTTTCGGTAGTCGCGTTGTCGTTCCAGCTGAGTTGGATCTGCGTGGTCGACAGGACGGTCGCCAGCAGATTGGAGGGCGCGGCGGGCGTGCTGACCAGGGTGGTGGCGCTGATCGCGTTCGAGTAGTCCGACGGCGTGCTCCCATTGAACGCACGTACCCGGTAATAGTACGTCGTGCTGGAGGCCAAGCCGCCATCCGTGTAGCTGGTGCTATGGGCGCCCAGGGTCGTGATCGGGCTCCAGGTGGTACCATCGCTGCTGCGCTCGACGCTGTAGCTGGTTTCGGTGGTGGCGTTGTCCGTCCAGCCAAGCTGGATCTGCGTGGTCGATAGGGCGGTGGCGACCAAATTGGAGGGCGCGGCCGGGGGGCTGACCAGCGTGGTCGCGCTGATCGCGTTCGAGTAGCCCGAAGCCGTGGTGCCGTTAAAGTCCCGCACCCGGTAGTAGTAGGTCGTGCCGGCGGTCAGGCCGCTATCCGTGTAGCTGGTGCTGTGGGCGCCCAGGGTGGTGACCTGGCTCCAGGTCGTGCCGTCGCTACTGCGCTCGACACTGTAGCTGGTTG
>JBGQLF010000032.1:0-17015 GCA_041499985.1 Gemmataceae bacterium | reverse complement strand
GAATGGCCACGTCATGAGCAGCCACCAACCGGTTATTCCGCCACTCCACACTTTGCATCTCCGAGTCAAAAGTGTTGAGCACACCGGTGTTGTCATCCTTCTGGGTGGCACAGGGGGGTACGGAGTAGGGGTCCACAGGCACGGTCGTAACCGTGAAGGTCGGTGTGTTGCTGAGGATGTTGGTCATGCGGGTAACTCTCACATCCACATTGGTCCCACCGGGAAAGGGACCGGTGGCGGAACTCGCGACAAACCACATCGGGTCTCCCGGTGCCGCGCCGTGCATCCGCGCGGGTACCATCGTGTATTGGGGGAACATCGTGAAGTTGTTGAGATCGACTCTGAACTGGGTCAGCGTGGCGGGATTAGCATCGAGCACGCTGGACTTGGCAATGCTGAGCACTTGGATGTGATCGAAGACTGACGGGGGGAACAAGGGGTCATCTTTGTACATATTGAGGGTTAACACCAACGCATCCGCGTTATAGCCCAGCCTGGGAAGAAAGTCCGGAACGAAAAAGATGCGCTCACCGCCGAAACCGAACCCATCAACCTCTGTCACGTTGATGTTTTGCATCTCGGCGAAGTCGCTCGCGGAGGTCGGCGTGGCCGTGTTGGAGACCGCCATCAGGACGTGCGACGTGGTATTATTCACTTGGAGCGCGGCCACGACAAACCGGCCGGCCAGCTCATCGTAGATCACTTCGGGCGCGAGGATGGGCGCCTGGGGATCGGGCGAAACAGGAGTAAAGAAGGTCGCCAGACTCTGCTGGTAGAGTTGCGTACCCGTCCGATTGTAGATCGCCACAGCCTGGTTGACGACCTCCATGACCTGGCTCGGCCCGACCGCTGCACTGGGGTCGGGAGGCAGCCACCCGCTTTGGAAAATAGTCATCCCTGCGAAGTTGGTCCCCAAGTTCACCGCCGGCGCGCAGCGGTCTTCCAGGACCGTCACTTGCGGTCGGAAGAATGCCTGGGCCGCTCGGCCGGAGCGGACGCGAGCACGGGAGCCAGAGGAGGACTTCGGCGTCCGGAAGCGGCGCGGCGTGCAAGAGTGGGCGAAGGACATGGTATTCAGCCTCAATGGGGTAAAGTTATTGGAAAAGGGACGCGAAACCTGAACAAACATTTAGAGGACGAATGGACGATCCCGGATGGATCCATCCTGGTTTCCTGGGTGGCGCTGAACTCTCTCAAAGGGGCTGCGGGCGGCACTTCCGCAGAGACCCCAGCAGGCCCAGGAGGCCCAGGGTAAACAAGACCAGGCTCCCGGGTTCGGGTATGGGACGCACTCCGCCGCTGGAGGCGACAGGCTGTCCGGGATTGGGAGCCTGGTCCGTGGCTTCGGCAAAGGTGCCGACGATTACGCCATAGTTCACGAAACCATCATCCCCACCCAGAAACGAGAGCGGCACCGTGATCAAAAAACGGTTGGCCGCAAACGTGATCGGCGCCATGCCGGTGACCGTAGCCCCGGCGGTTTCCACAACCTCGACCAGGCCCGGGTGGAAGATCTCGGAGAAAATGTCGAGATAAAAATCGACCCCCAGACCGGGGGCCGGGTCTCCGAGACCATTCGTGACCAGGTGCGAGGTCACTCCGGTGGAAGGGTTCTGGTCTGCATCGATGTCGATGAATCCCACCACGCTGTCGGCGGCATTCGCGGAAGGCGGCGCCACCGCACCCGCGAAAGTTACCTGGAAGATCAGGTTCATCCCACTTAAGCTCGTCTGGATCGCCGTAATATCGTGCTGCACCGGACCCGACCCGAATGTGTCACTGGAAGGGTCCGCAAAAAGTAAGTCCGCATGAAGGCGAGACACAGAACCGAGGAAGAGAACGGCACTACACAGAACCCAGTTCAACCATCTGTTGCTTGGCATGGATCTTGTCCTTTCGAAATAAGGCCACGCACTGGGAACGTAGGCCGGATTGGAACTCCGGCCTACGTTCCCTTTTGGGTGCATTGATTTAGCCGGTGTTGCCCGGCACGTGTTGTTTCCAATGACGCTTGGTCAGAGACTCTTCGACGGGGCCATCCCTCGACTTTGTCCGAAGCTCTGGGGGTCCAGATTCGGTCTCCCCGTCTGGCTAGCGGGAGGCCGTTGAACGGGCGCGTTTTGGCCGAGGCAAACGTCGACGAGAGATTCTCGTCAGGACTGAATCACGAGAGAGTCCGCTCAAAGGGATACGCGCATCATGGTCCTCCCAGAAGAAGGGAATTCAGGGGGGGGGGACGGTTGTGCGAAATGCACTTCCCATTCCATCCAGAAGAAAATTGAGGCGCATTTGAAGCCCATTCCTCACAAGCCTAGAGCAGTTTGCCAATGCATGTCATATGCACAGCGATCCTGGAACCACCCCGTTCTGTCGCTGAGGATGATGCGCTGCAGAGCCTTTCCCAGAGCCGACGTGGCCGTCCGGGTCGTGCGTGCGCCGACCGCACGCAGATGCTCCTTTGCTTTCGAAAACATATCTTCAATGGGTGTCAGATCCGGACTGTACACCGGCAAGGGTTCCACCCTTGCTCCCACGGCTTCGATCGCCCTTTTCACTTGGGGGTTCTTGAGTGGCTTCAAGTTATCCCATGCCACCACGTCCTCGGGCTGCAAGGCCGGCAGCAACACCTGCTCCACGTACGTACCAAAAGCGGCGCCGTCGGTGGCTTCCTCGAAGGCCAGGGGTGCCACCACGGCCGTCGCCTGCAACGTCGCGACCAGGGTCACGTTCCGCCATGTCCCCGGTACAGCGGCCTGCACCCGCTCACCGGCCGTTCCCCGCCCGTCGTGGCGTTGGGATGTTAGTGGACGAGTTCCAAGAGTAGTTGCACGGCAGCGGCGTCGATTTTCGGCTTGGGACCTCCGGCGTGGGACTTGGCTCGGACCGATCCAGTCGCGCGGCGTTGCGACAACCGGACGACGAACGAAAGACCGACCGAGAACAGCTGGGCGATCTGGCGGAGCGAATGTTCCTGGCGATCCATCGCGGCGACGATGCGTTCTCGGAGATCGTTCGAGTAGGGACGCATGGTTACACCCCTTTCCCGACAGGCCCCCTTACTCGTTCGATTCCATATGCAACCCGTGTGCAAACCGCTGTAGCACAGCAATCGTTTTCGAGCCACTTGCACATCTTGCATGGGCAATGGCCCCGCCTCAGTGTGTTAATCCTGGTTAACACTCAGTGTAAACGTGGTTAACCGTCGTGAACACTGTGGCCTGGCAGGGCACTCCGTGTGCCGCCCGGCTATCAGAACACCTTGGTGTTCGCGGCGCACCGCGGAACTTCTTTATGCTCTTGGGTTCTTCGTAGCCGTCCCGCAGCGGCTGGTGTGCAACTACCGCGAGATGGGCGTCCGCGTGTTCCGCACGCGCCGCCGCCCTGATTGCTCGGTTTGTGGCTCGCTTCCCGCGGGAAAACCCGGCGGCGAGTAGACAGCAATGCTTAGAGCGACCGTCCCCTTCCTTCCGCCACTAGATCCCGCCATGAAGCAAGCCATCCTCACGGTTGGGCCGGTGGTTTCGCAGCAGCCTTCGTTTCCGCCAAGTTCTTCCGCCACTCGTCCGCCTTGTCCTTCTGCCCCGTCGCGTCATAGAGCCGGACCAGCCGCTCGAGTGCCTCCGTCAAGCATACCTTGGCCGGCGCGGGTATCCGGGCTTCGCGCTGCTTCAATCCCTCGTAGCCTTGGAGGAGCAAGGTCTCAGCCTCCGCATATTTCCTGATCGTACCTGATTCTGGGGAGAGGTCATTCGGTGGCGCTAACCAGCGAGGGAAGCGGACACCAGAAGGTTGTGAAGCCAGTTGTCGTGGTAGCGGTGTTGATTCAGACGCTCGACCGGACTTCGCCAGCCATCGTTTGCTCTCACGGTTGCTGGGCTCCACGGCGTGAAGTTGTGCAGCAACGCCCAGGCCCGGCAGTGCGACTCGGCCGCCTCCGGCTCCCCGTGCAGATGCTGACATCCCTGGAAATACTCGTTCATCGGCTTCATCACTCGGTCCAGCATGTTGCTCGTCCGATGGCCATGGGGATGCTCGTACGCAGAAGCGTACTCCGCCTTTCGGCTGCACATCGTCAACACCTTCTCCAGCAAGATCCCTTGCAACGTCTTGCTTGCCCACTCGCGCAGCCGCCGCAGCCTCTGCCCGAAGCTCCGCCGATCGGCTGCCTCATACGCTTCCCAGATCCTGTCCCCGGCCGCGTTGAAGTCCTTGTCCTTCTTGCAGCGGTCGCGGATGCTCAGCCAACCATGCAGGAAGCAACGCAGCACGCAGATCAGCGGGAACAGCGCCAACCAGGCCAACTGCGTCGCCTGCCAGCCGTCGGTGCTGACGCTCCTGGGGGCGTAGTCCGGCTCGACGTTAACTGCCTCGGACTTGAACGTCTGGTACGCTTGGGTCAGGGCAGCCTCGTCGGCGGTGTCAACGACACAGGCCCCCAGGCAGCAACCCTCGGCAACCGTGGTGGCGATGAAGATCTTCTCGCCTTCGAGCCGCTGGTGGTGTTCATCGGCAAGAAGATGCTCGGGCATCTCGGCTTGGCGAACGGTCGTGCCGACGAGGCTGTTGCGTGCCAGGCTGATCTCCAGCCGATACCAGAACGTCGGACCTCGGCCGAAGACACGCGCCAGAGCCCAGTAGGGCACCCCGAAGCGGCGGAGGAACAACACGTCGGCGACGTCGTCGGTAAAGGCGGTCAGGTACGGGGTGACGAAGGAAGGGCGGATGGAGAAGGAGGCGGCAGTGGCTTTGCAGTGGATGCGGCGAAGGCGAACGCCGAGTTTGGCAGAGACGCGCGTGTCCTTGAGGGTGTAGCCTTGGGCAAACGCTTCGGGGAAGAGTTCAGGCATGTCGCCGTAGAAGCGGTCGAGGGTCTGGCGGAACAACTCGGGGGATGCGACAGCCCTCTCGTAGAGGGGTTGGTCGATGGGCAGGCAAATGGTAGAACAACCACGAGGCTTCCGCTGCTCAGACACGGCCATGGTCCACCTCCGTCGTTGACGGGTTCTTATGCAAAGGTGAATCATGGCCGTTTTTCCTTTTCCGGCCTCTGGACGTATGTCTACTGCTTGGCTCCTCCCCAGAATCAGGTATGGTCAGAGATTATGATCTGAACAGGACTCTCGCTCAGCAGGTGGCCGCAGGTCAAGTGCGGGAAGCCGAGCGGATTAGTCTCATCCTTGAGACGGCTCCCCTGGGGCCGACCCGTGCCGTCATTCTGGACGCGATGAGAATCTTTGAACGGGATGTCCTCAAGGATGTAACGTGGCATCCATGACGGCTTCGCATCCAGCGCCTTTGCTCTGCTGCCACCGTCACTGCGGGAACCACTTGCCTTGCTGCCGCTTCGAGTTCCTACGTACTTTTCGCGAACAATGCCCGCACCGGCTGGCCTTTGCCATCGTCGGTCGCGTAGAACGGGCGTTTCTCGACATCAAACGCCGTCCGCGGTGAGATACCCATCGCCGTGTAAATCGTCGCGTGTAGATCGCGGATCGTCACCGGATCCTTCGTCGTCAGCAGCGGTCGCTCCGGAGCCGTTTCGCCATAGAGGAAACCCCGCTTCATGCCGCCGCCGAACAACAGGACCGAGCCGGAGCCGGTGAAATGCCGATGCAGGCCGTAGTGCTTCAGCTCGCGCATGACGTCGGTCTTGGCCCGCGACTGGTCCTTCGCGGTACTGCCAGGGATCCCTTCAATCATCATGTCACGGCTGAACTCGCTGGCCAGGATCACCAGGGTGCGGTTGAGCAGGCCGCGCTGTTCCAGGTCGAGGATCAATTGTGCAATGGGCCGATCGATGACCTTTTTCATCTCGTGAGCGGTCGTGTGGCCGTTCTCGTGCGTGTCCCAGCTCAGGAACGGCACATACTCGGTCGTCACCTCGATGTAGCGTGCTCCCGCTTCCGTCAGCCGTCGGGCCAAGAGGCAGCCCAAGCCGAAACGGCCGGTGTCGTACTTCTCGAAAATCTCCTTCGGCTCCTTGGTAAGGTCGAAAGCGTCCCGCTCCTTGGAGTTGAGCAAGCGGTGCGCGTTGTCGAAGGCTCGCAGCATCGATTCCTGATGGTAATCGCTGGCCAGTTCGCCCAGCGGACTCTGCTGGATCAATTGCCGGTACGCGCGCTCCCGGTTGGCGAAGCGCTCCCGCGTCATGCCCTTGGGCGGGCGAACTGCCGCGACGGCGTCCAGCGGGTACGGCAGGTTGAAGGGGCCGTACTCGCTGCCGAAAAAGCCGGCCGTGGTGAACGCCTTCAGTTCCTCGGACTCGCCGATTCCCTCCAGGCGCTGGCCAATGTTGAGAAAGGCCGGGATGGCGGGATTATGCGGACCACGAACCTTGGCGATCCACGAACCGAGGTGCGGGGCAGCCACGGTCTGGGGCGGCACGTAGCCGGAGTGCCAGTGATACTGGTGCCGGGAATGAAGAATATGGCCCAGGTCGGCGACGACGTGCGAGCGAAGGAGCGTGCCCCGGTCCAGGACCTGGGCGATGTGCTCCAGCCCCTGCGAGATCTTGATGTTGTCCACGACCGTGTCGATGGCCGGGAAGGTGCAGAGGATCTGCTCCGACGGCACGCCGATTTCGAAGGGCGTATAGCGCTTGGGATCAAACGTCTCGGGAGCCGCCATGCCGCCGGCCATCCAGAGCAAGATACACGTGTCGGCCGTCGGCGTGGGATGCTGCACCGGCTCGGCGGCCCTCACCGCTCGGGGCTCGCCGCCGGCCAACGTGGCCAGGGTGGCCGCGCCGGCTGTGCGGAGGAAGTCGCGACGAGTCGAGCTCTTCGCAGCGAACGGAAGACGGAGCATGATATTTCCTCCTTAGCGGATCAGTTGAAACTCGGGAAGCATGAACACCGCCCAGAGCAGGTCCGCCAAGCCTTCTGGAGTGGCGGGCGCCCCTACGATCGCGCGCGCCGTGGTCCATTCCTCGGCGGTGGGGTTACGGCACAAGGCCTGGAGATAGAGCGAGGCAATCACCTGGTCGCTCGGGGCGTCGGCATGTGCTTTCAGTAAGTTGGCCGCGCCATGCGCGAGGGTGTCGTACAGGATCGGCCCATTGGACAGGTCCAGGGCCTGGAGCGTGGTCAAGACGTTGCCGCGGGTCGTGACTACCTGCTCGCGGTTGGGTCGGCCCAGCGATCGCATCAGCGCGTCGGCGTTCACCAGCGCCGCGCGCACGAATTGCCGCTCGGGCGGAGAGGCCTCGGCCGGTCGCTTGATCGTCGCGGCGGGTTTGGCCGGTCCTGCCCGGGTGATCAGCCAGACGGCATCCAGAAACTGCTCGGCCGTCATGCGCTTGACCTCCGGCCCTCGGAAGACGTAATCCTCGGCCGAGGTTTCGTCCTTCCGGACGACGGGGCGGGACTGGTAGGCGCGCGAGCTGACGATATGCTCCAGCAACCGTTTGAGGTCGTAGCCCTGATCGACGAGGTACATCGCCAGGTAGTCCAGCAGGTCTTCGCTCCACGGTTGGTTGGCCATAATATCGACGGGATGCACCATCCCGCGCCCCAGGAGCCGCTGCCACAGGCGGTTGGCGATGGTCCGCGCGAATCGGCCATTATTCGGATGTGTCACCAAGCCGGCGAGCTGCTCCAGCCGTTTGGCTTTCGGCAGCGCCGTGTCGATGCTGCCGAGCTCCGGCCAGAGGAAGCGGGGCGTGGCCATCTTGCCGGTCGCCTTGTCGCAGCGGTGGATCTCCAGGGGCTCCTCCGCGATCACTGCCGCCAGGCTGTAGGCATCGTCCAGCTTCCACGTGTCGATGAAACTGTCATGGCAGGACGCGCACTTCATGTTGACGCCAAAGAACACCTGCGACACGTTTTGCGAAAACTGGATCTCGCGCACCTGGCTGGCGTTGACCCGTCCGCGCCATTTGATACCGTTGATGAAGCCTTCTGTCTCCGGCGATGAGTTGATCAACTCGCGGACGAACTGGTCGTAGGGCTTGTTGTCCAGTAGCGCACGGTAGAGCCAGCTGGTGATTTGCTTGCGGCCGGCGTCGATGTAGCCGGTCCCCTGGTAATCGTTGCGGAGCAGATCGTTCCAGAAGGTCAGCCAATGCTCGGCATAGGCCCGTTGGTCGTCCAGCACCCGGCGGATCACGCGGGCGCGCTTGTCGGAAGCGGAGTCAGTCAGAAACGCGTTCAGTTCCTCGGTCGTGGGCAGCAGGCCGATCACGTCAAGGTACAGCCGGCGGAGGAACGCCGCGTCGTCCAGTTCGGGTGGCGCTGTCAGGCGATGCTCCGCGTAGTAAGCGTCGAGGATGCGGTCGATGGGATGATCGCGTCCCGCTTGCGCCGCGGGCAAGGTTGGCCGGCGCGGTTTCAAGGGAGCAACATAGGCGGCGATCTTGAACGTAAACCCCTCTTGCCAGGGCAGCCCCTGATCGATCCAGGCCTTGAGCAGCGCGATCTCCTTGGCGGTAAGACGCTCGCCCTTGGACGGCATGCGCACCTCAGGATCGTCGCTGGTGATCCGTTTGATCAGCTCGCTTTCAGCGCTCTTGCCAGGCACCACGACCTTGGCCTTGAGAAGCGTTTCGCGGGTATCGAGTGAGAGCGAGGCCTTGTACTTGCCGTTGGTATGGCACTCGGCGCAGCGTGCTCTGATCAGAGGAGCGATGTCGTGCGCGAAATCGACCGGTTTGGGTGTCTGGGCTTGGACCGGCGTGATCATCCCCAGGCCGACCAGCCAGATAGCGAGCCAGTCCCGAGGCCGACCGGATCGCGTCCCTTCGAGGTATCCCATGATGTTTTTCCCATTTCTCCACTGCATGCAGGGATGCCCCTTCCCGCGCCTTTGCTGCTCCCGTGATGGCTCCATATTACCATGCCTTTGGCTCGACTTGGAGAAACATCTTGATTTCTGTCGTTGCGGCGAAACCTGGGTTGCAGTATCAGCCGGCGGCGCCCGGGGACAGGCTGTAGCGGAAAACCGGGCTGCCGGTCCAGGTGGCCCCGGTGGTAGAATCGAACGGCATCAGCCACGAGATGCGCTGGCACTGTGTGGTTGATCGCGAAGTCTTGCGCGGAGAACCAGCATGCCGTTACTGGACCACTTTCATGCCCCACTTTATCCGAGGCATCCGTGGGAGTCCTTCCACGCGGCATGGGCTACTGCCCTCATGGAATGGCTCAATCAGATCCTGCCTCGGCGCTACTTCGCCGCCGTGCAGATCCACCTCAGCAGCCGGGTTGAGGCTGACGTGGCGGAGTTCGACCGCCCGGAGGTCGAGGAAATGGGCGCGAACGGCCCAACTGGAGGCGTGGCTCAGGCGACCTGGGCGCCGCCGGCCGTGACGACGGTTCTGGACGCTGTCTTCCCGGATGACATCGAAGTCCAGGTCTTCGACACCCGCGACGGAGCGATTCTGGTGGCCGTGGTCGAACTGGTCAGCCCCGGGAACAAGGACCGCCAGACGCGCCGGGGATTCGCCGCCAAGTGCGCCGCCTACTTGCAGCGTGGCCTGGGCGTGGTCATAGCCGACGTCGTCACCAGCCGGCACGCAAACCTGCACCAGGAGTTGGTGAACCTGCTGAACCAGCCCGAGGCCGCCGGCATGCCGGCCGAGACCAGCCTGTACGCGGTTGCCTACCGGCCTGCCCGGCGTCAGGAACGCAACCAGATCGATGTCTGGGCCGTTCCGCTGGCCGTGGGGGCGGCACTGCCGGTGCTGCCGCTGGCGCTGCGGGGCGCCGGCTGCGTGCCGCTGGACCTCGAGGTGACTTACACGCAAGCACGGACACGCAGCCGACTGTAACGCCGACGAAAGAGAGTTGGTGTGCAGAAGATTTGGACTACACGAGCATTTTCGCCGCGGGCTGCGGAGGAACTGATGTGCCTGGTTGATAAAGGCGAGACGAAGTACAGGCCGCTATGGCGTCTCACATGGTTCCGGCAGGCCGGAGGCGATGACGGACACGGGGTGACTCGACCTTCTCCGACCTTTTCCGACCCGCAGTTCGTTCCTCGTCAACCCGGCCTCACGTGCAGCGTGTGTTCCCATAACCCGAAGCAATCGCGCTGCCGCTCAAGGCGAAAACTCCGGCCAAATACCCGCAATCGCTGCCAACCCTCTTTGACGGGCGCGACCCCGGTTCGGCGTGCCAGCGCGGGGGCAAGGATCAGTCCTAAGCCCACCCGTTGGTCGGAAAACCAGTTTACCGACACCGGTTTACCCACCGCGCTATTCGTCGCTTGGTCGGGCCGGAAGAGGCTTGTTTGAGGAATTCGATACAGGCTGAAGCCCGTGCCCGGTTCGGTTCAGGCCGCCGTAGTGTGCGAAGGCAGTGCAGCCGATCACCATCAGCTTCTCTTGCGCCAGGAACTTCTCGAGGGCGTCCTTCTCCTTGGGTTCAATCTCGACGAGGTGGTGCGCGAAATCCGGATGGGTAAGCCTTCCGCGGTAAGGGAGGGCCCGTGGCCGCCCTGATGTCGGCCGCTCGCGAAAGGTCAGGGTGGTAGTGTTCACGCGCAGGCTGAAAGTTCTGTTGCCCTGGAAAACCAGCGCGCAGCGGATAGGCGCTCCCTGCTGCCCGGCACCGTGATACTCCACCACGTCACACGCGTAAGAAGAGTAGAAGTTCCCGGAAGCATCAACCGGCACCACGTAACTCCCACTCTGCGGAGCCTCATCCGCGAGTTCCGCGGGGGCGTACCAGCTGGCTGACTTCCCTTGACCGATCCTCGTCAGGAGGTGCACATAGCGTTCTGGCTCTGCCATATCAGATCACCGTTCGGATTGTATGCGGTCCGAGGGAGAGAACTCGTCCTGTTGGTCGCGCTCACGTCTTCGATCCCGGGTAGGAGCGGTTTGTCTCCAGTTCCGCGATGCGATCGAGGCCGAGGAACCGCACGTCAAAGAATTGCAGGCAGCCTCCCTGGCCGAGAATCGGGTAGCGCAGCGGGGCGGGCGAAAAGCCAACCACGGCAGCCCAGCGCCACAGGGCAGTATCATCCGCCAGCTCGAGTTCCACGTCACCGAATCGTAGGGAGTGCACTTGGCCACGCCAGCGGATACGGTGGCCAGTGTCAGGGCGGAGGCGGGCGCCGATCCGCCCTGCTGTGTCCAGGGGAAAGACGGTGTCGTCTGCCGCCGGATCCAGCACTGCACGACCGAATTGGCGCACTTGGCCGGTCGCGCCGATGATAGTCACCGGGACCAGGGGGCGCCAGCGGACGGTGGTCCCAGGAGGCAGCGACGGTGGGGGCGGCCCCTGGAGCAGTTCGTCCTGGAAGGCAAAGCGCAGCATTAGAGGAATTCTACCTGGTCAAGTCCGCCCTCGTCTTCTGATCCGGGTATGTGTTCCAGAACAACTGCCTGCGGATCATGGCCTGCCGCCGCGATCTGCTCTTCTAGGCGTTCCAGTGTCTCTCCACTGGCCACGACGCACGTACCATCGAGGCTGAAGGCTACCCAGCGCCCCGCATACGGCTGTAACACGGCGTGAGGCAAGACGGCGCGGTTGTGCCGATACTCTGTTGTGCTCATGATCGGACTCCCGTGAAGGGGACACCTCTTTAGGCACCGTAGGGGGTAGCAGGGGCCGTGTCCACGCAAAAGGGGTTTTCTCTGGCAGGAACGCCGGCAGTGCGTTACAACGAAACAGAGGTTGCTGCCTGTGATGTCTGGTCTCGCTGGAGTTCCCTCGGCCTGACGGTCGGGGGTAGATGATAGCTATGCACTTTCAGTTTGACGTTTCCCCCGTTGCTTTTCCCTCTCCCGAATCGGCCTCAGCGTCCGCTGGTGAAACGGCGGACCTGCTCCGCCAACTGCTGGAAGTTCAGCGCGAACAACTGGCCCACTTGCGGGCGGTCGCCGCGGCTCAGGATGCCGGTGCCCGCTGGCGTGCCTTTGTGGCCCGTTGGCGGCAAGACTTTCCCGATTTGCCGGATACCTGCCGCCAGTCCATACCGATCCTCGAACGGACCTACGGCAAACTGATCGCGGAGCTGACCGAGTACCTGTGCCAGAATGGCAACGATGCCCTGGATAACGAGTTTTCCCTGCAAGAGTTTCTGGACCGCTTCGGCATGCGCCTGGCTCAGCTCGGCACCCTTCTCAACCTGGTCGCTCCCCTGGCCGAGGCTGCGTCGCCGAGTGAATCGACTTGACGGAAGCTGTCATCTCCCTACGGAAGCCTTATCCAGGACGGAGCGAACCATCCGGACCAGGTCCGCGGGGCGATACGGTTTGCCGATGAAGCCGAGGAGGCGACGATGCTCCGCGATCGGGATGTCCTCCGCGGAATAGCCGCTGGCAAGCAGAACGCGCACGTCCGGGTCGATCTGGAGTAATTGCCGGAAGGTATCGTAACCCGATAGCCGAGGCATGGTCAGGTCCAGGATGACCAGGTCGATCCGCCGCGCGGCACGCGGATAGATCTCGACGGCTTGCAGGCCATCCTCGGCCAGCAACACGTGATAGCCGTATTGCTGCAAGACCTTCTGGCCCAAGCTCCGAATCATCGGTTCGTCGTCCACGAGCAAAATGGTTTCTTGGCCTCCCTGCGGCGCCTTGGTTGTCGGGCTGACCGGAATGGCTTGAACGGGTTGCCCGTGCCGCGGTAGGTAGATGTCGAAGCACGTGCCCTGGTTCACTTCGCTGGCGTAATCGATCCAGCCGTAGTGCTGCTTGACGATCCCGAAGACCATAGCCAGGCCCAGACCGGTTCCCTGACCGGGTCCCTTGGTGGTGAAGAACGGCTCGAAAAGGTGCGCCCGGATTTCCGGCGGGATGCCCTGGCCAGTATCGCTGACGCGCAGCCGGACGAACTCGCCGGGGCGGGCTTCCAGGTGCAGCCGCACCGCGTGAGCGTCCAGGACCACATTCTGCGTTTCCAGGAGCAGACGCCCTCCCTCCGGCATGGCATCGCGGGCGTTCAGGCACAGGTTCATGAGCACCTGGTTCATCTGTCCGGGATTCGCCAGCACCGGCCACAGGTTCGCCGCCTTCTGGACCTCCAGGGCGATGCGGGGATCGATGGTCCGCCGGAGCAGGTTCACCACCTCCTCGATGGTCGTGCGCAAATCGATGGGCTGAGGCAACAGCAAGGTCTGGCGCGAGAAGCCGAGCAGCTGGCTGGTCAGGGTGGCGGCGCGCACGGCGGCCTGTTCCACGGCTCCAACCAGGTCGCGGTTTGGATCCTGTTCCGGCAAGTTGGCAACGAGCAGGGAGAGATTGCCGAGGATGCCGGTTAGCAGGTTATTGAAGTCATGGGCGACTCCTCCGGCCAAGTGGCCAATCGCTTCCATCTTCTGCGCTTGCCGCAGCTGGGCCTCCAGGGCACGTTGTTCGGTCACGTCCCAGAAGATGCCGAGCACGCCCACGATGCGGTCCTGGGCATCCTTGACCGGCGTCTTGATGATCCGCACGGTACGGAGCTGGCCGTGGATCAGGCGCTGCACTTCGAGCTCCAGGCGCGTGCCTTCGGTCAGGACCCGTTGGTCTTCAGCGCAGTACTTCTCGGCCAGCGGACGCGGGTAAAAATCGAAATCGGTCTTGCCCACGAGGTCGGCTTCGGCGCCGTTGAGGCTCTGGCAGAAGCGCTTGTTGGCGGCCACAAAGCGGAGAGCGGTATCCTTGAGGAAGACACATTGCTCCAGGTTTTCGATCAGGGTGCGGTACTTGGCTTCGCTGGCACGGAGGGCTTCCTCAGCCCGGATGCGCTCGGTGATATCGCGTGAGATGATGGCGCCGCGCGAGCGCCCCTGGCCTGCCGAGTAGGTTTTGCCCGTGCTTTCGAACCAGCGCCAGTCGCCCCGGGCATCTTGGTAGCGAAAAACCACCTGGCCTGCCTGTTTGCCGAAGTGGGCGGTCACGGCGGGTTGATCCTCCGGATGAACCCGTTCCAGGACACTGTGGCCGAGCAGCTCGGCGGGTGCCAACCCCAGCACCGCGGCATAGTTAGGACTTACATAAATGAAGCGGGCATCCTGATCGACTTCACAAATGAGGTCATACGTGTTCTCGACGAGGGCACGAAAACTCTCCTCATGTTCCTGGAGCCCTATCGCGACACGCTGGCGCTCCCTCAGATCCAGAGGCCCTCCGGCGGCCGCTTCGAAAGGACTGGGCCAGTCTGAGCCGGGGTTTTCCGGAGTCTCGTCGAGCAGTCTGAAAACGGGTATCTGCGCCACGATTTGCTCCCGCCCGAAAAATCGTGCCAGGAAGTAGCGATTGCCATCGCCAGGGGAGGAAGGGGTCTCAGTTAGTATAGCTCAAGCGGCGAAGGGAGGTCCGGCGCAGGTTGGCGCGGCCAAGCAATTTCTTGCCCTTTGTCGCCGCGAACTCAGACTTGCGTCGGCGCCGGGATCCGGCTATGGATGCCCCTTCGACCCATGGAACCCGAAGAAACAGTTTCGAAGCTGGGATCGAGGAAGGGAGAGCCTGACATGGTCCGCAAGGTCCGTGGTCTCCAGGTGACGGCGGTGCTGGCGTTGCTGATAGGGAGTGGCCAACAGCATGTCCCGGCGCAAGAGTTGCCGCCGACTCCGGTGCCGGTCCTGCCCGCACCAACCGCGCTCGAAGGACCGGTTACTCCTCCGCTTCGCCCTCCGGTTCCCCCACCGCCGTACAGCCTAATCCCGATGCCCGTGATGCCGCCCGCTTCGGTCGGATACCCGATGAGCATGCCTTACCAGGACCGCAATGGCCCGCTGCTTCAAGGCGATCCCTTGCTGGATCGGCCGGGTGCACAACCGCCGGGCTGGTTTGCCGGCGTGGAGCTGAACTTGGTTGGGGCGCACATCAAGAATCATTTGTCGGCACCGGTGACCATCGAAGGTTTTCTGCCCGATATGGTCCACTTGCCGAGTGCGGAGCTTGATTGGGCGGGATCGCCACGCTTCGAGCTTGGCTATCGGCTGGGGCAAGGATTCGGCGAATTCCTCGTGTCCTACCGTTTCCTGGCGACGGAGGGTCGAGCCGTCGTGCCCGATTTTGATGTCTTCGGCGCCGCCTTTCTCAAGAGCCGGCTGGACCTGCACGTCCTTGATCTCGACTACGCCAGCCAGGAATTCGGGCTGCTGCCGCACTGGGAGATGCGCTGGAAAGTGGGAGCGCGTTTGGCCAGCGTGTTCTTCGATTCGCGGGCCACGGGTCTCTTCCTGGAGCAGCGGACCAGCAACTATTTCTTCGGGGGTGGGCCGCACGCTGGCTTGGATCTCTGCCGGCCGTTCGGTGGATCGGGCCTGGCCTTCTTCGGCCGGCTGGATGGAGCGGTAGTGATCGGCCGGATTCATCAATCGTTTGAGGAGACAGCCCTGTTCAATGACGGGCTCGTGGGCGGAGCGACCTTGCTCCGGGGATCGCAGGCCGTGCCGATCCTGAACCTTCAGGCCGGCCTGAACTGGACTCCACCCTACAGCGACCACTTGCGTCTGACCTTCGGCTACCAGTTCCAGTACTGGTGGTCTCTGGGGGAGGCCGCGGGTTCGAGTGCCGAGCTGAGCGAGAATGGCATCTTTTTCCGCGGCGAATGGCACTTCTAACGAGGCGCGTTTTCCTCGGAACTGTAGGGCCGCAGCCACTGGATGATCTCGAGGCGGTTGCCGTCGGGATCGTCAATAAAGAAGCGCTCGGCGCCGGGAATGGGCGTGGTCTCATGCGTGGCAACGCCGTGGGTCTGGAAATACCTCCTGGCTGCGGCCGCATCGGCGACGCGCAAGGCGACATGGCGTGGGCTGATCGTGTCAGGCTTGTCCTTGAGCAACAGGTGCAGGTGCTGGTTGCCCAGGTCGAACCAGAGCACCGTGAAGTCGAATGTCCGTGGTTTGTGGATCTCCGGTAAGCCGAGCAGGTCACGGTAGAAGCGCCGGCTGCGCGCGACATCGGTGATAATCAGGGAGCAGTGGTCGATCTGGAGAATCGGTAGAGCGGCAGGCATCAGTACAGTCCACACCTTTGGGGTGAATTTCTACACGCCGGGTAAAGCTGTGGGCGATTTTACTGCCCATGCAGCTGTCTCCTCAACTGCTGAGCGACCGTGGTCATGGCATATTTTCCCTTCCACTTCGATTTGGAGCACGCTCTTCCGGAGTACTTCTCACTCTAAGCCCTTGGGCGTGTCCTGTCTGTTGAGAAGGAGTTGTTCGCGGACCCAGGCGCGGATCAGCCGCACCTGGCTCAAATCATCCAGAGTGACTACCTGCTGGATCAAAGGAACGACTTCCGTCAACGAAAGCATGGGGAACGTGGGACTCGCTTCCACCAGTTGATACGTGCCTGCCGCGGACAATTGGTAGACCTGGAGTCGTTCCCCGTCGAAACGCCAAACCGCGGGCACCCCCAGGGCAGCATAGATGCCCATGCGATCGAGCGAGCTGCTGCCAATGTCGATTTCGATTGCCAGATCGGGAGGCGGATCCTGGCTCAGATCGATTTCCATCTTACCCACGATCCGCAGCGCGTTGCGGATGTAGAAACACCGATCGGGTTCCAGGCCGCGTTGCAGGTCTTGCCGCCGAAACGTCGTGGACCAGCCGCTCTTGAAGGGGATGTTCAATTCTTCGGCCAGGAGTTCAACCACACGGCCTAGTACGGCCGAATAGCTTTCATGTCGGAAGGATGGGGCCATGATCTCCAGATTCCCTCTGTCGTACGTGAGGCGAATAGGGCGTTTCCCCACATCCGCCAGTAACGCCTCGTAGGTTTCCCAGCGGATACCGCAAAGCGTAACCCGTTGTTCGGTCGCGGTCGATCGAGCAATGGGCGCGACCGCTGGCGCGGGGGGAACAATGGTTCGCGTTAGGGTCGTCACTTGGTCCTCCTCCTACCGTTAGGATCCGAACGGTCGGGATCCCGGTTGTTCGGCAATGGTCTCATCATACAGCCCCTGCTGCTGTTCCGTCGAGGAAAGTTGCAGGGCTAACCGCAATACGGTTCAAATGAGCATAACGACTGACTCGACAAAGGTTTTCTTCAAGGGCGGTACAGGCCGATGTTCCGGGCGCTTCTTCTTGAACTTGGACATCTTCCGCTTGACCACGCGCGGGTTGACCCGGTTCTCCCG
>JBGQLF010000031.1:0-17481 GCA_041499985.1 Gemmataceae bacterium | reverse complement strand
GGTGATCTTGGAGGGTAGATGCGACAGCGTACGCAGACGCTCTTCGGTTTGATGACGGATCCCCCGCCTGCGGCAGCGCGCTTGGGGTTCCTCCCGGGCTGTGGTTACATAGAGGCGTGGTGGAAAATTGGCGCAGACGGCGGCATTGATGCTTGCACAGGTCCAAGCGGTATTCTTCAGCTCGGCCAGGAGCTCGTTGGGTGTGGGATTGCGATTGCGCTTGTAGGCGTCGATGAACGACGTGCCGGACCACTGCCCGCCGGTAAGGGCGTTGGGGTAAGTCTTCTGAGCCAGCCACAGGGCCAGGGAATGGAGGAGTTTCTTCATCGTTGTCTGGTCACCTTGGATCAATCCAGGGGCGTCCACAAAGCCTCGTTACGGGGGTCGAGCCCGCCAGGTTCCCGCTGGGGGAGCTCGCGGGACAGTTCCTCGGAGGGCCGATCGGTGGCCGAGGCGCTGCCCGGACCGCGGCGGAACTGGATCAGGAACTTGCGGTCCAGACGCGCAATCAGATAGCGCAACGCGGCCAGGGCGTGATTATCCGCGTCGATGGGGGTCTCGTCGGATCCCGACCGTTCGTCCGGCCGGGGATAGCGGTAGAGGCCGGCCTCGGCAACCAGATTGGGACAAGCACGCCCGAGCACCTTCAGCCGGTCGGTCTGGATGCGGGCGGTGACGGCGGAGATGCCGGCCCGGAGCGCGTTGGGACCTTTGGCGACCACAAAACCCGCACAACGCAGCTCCTCGATCTCGGTCCGCCCGGCGGGATCGGCATACCAGCGGACCTCCTTGGGCAGGTGCTGGGCATGCTGGTGCAAAGGGCATTGGCGTTGGTAGCGTTCGTGCTCGATCCAGAGAACATCCTGCTGATCCAGGACACCCCAGACGGCGGCGAAGGGATTGGCCCAACCGAAGTCGATGCCGCCGACGCGCCGGCCGGGGAGAGCCGGAGCGATCACGTCCGTGCGACAACGGGCGAAGTCCGGGTAGACCAGTCCTTCGAGCGCCTGGAAGGAGGCTTCGTACTCTTGCCGATACCAGCTTTCGCCGAGCGTGCGCCGTTCCTCGGCCAGGAACTCAGGCGTGATGCGTGGGCACTGCTCGGCGGTCACGTGGATCTTGAGCCAATCCTTTGTCGTGTGGCGCCATTCGTGCCAGAAGAAGCCCCGTTGGCCGAAGGGCGTGGAGAGCAGCACAAGTCGGCCGCCCGAGACGGCGAGCATTGGCCGAACGGTACGATACAGGTCATCGGGGACGCGGGCGGCTTCGTCGATGATGAGCAGGGCGACCCCGCTGTAGCTGCGGATATTGGCTTCTTTACCGGGCAGAGCCACGATGCGACTGCCGTTGGCCAGCTCGAGTTTGAGGGCACTGACAGCAGTGGCCGCGACGGGGCGGTCGAGGGCGTGGTAGAAGTCGAGGACCTTGCGAAACAGCTCGGTGGCCTGGCGCTGGGCCCGCGAGAGGAGCAAGACCAGGGCGCCGGCCCGAAAGAGGATGGTGTGCAGGGCCAAGGCGGCCACGCTGGTGCTCTTGCCACATTGCCGCGAGCAATTGAGCAGGATCCGGGGAGCGGAGGAGCGCAGCAGGTCGCGCTGCCAGGGATCCGGATTCAGGCCGGCGGCTTCGAAAAGCCGGGGCGGATCGAGTCCCAGGGCCAGGAAACGGTGCGGGCTGAGGGCCACAGGGGGCTAACTCCAGCGGGGCACCTGATTGTAGGCGCGCTGAGAAAAGCCGATCCAGAGCAAATGACAGAATGCCCAATGACGAATGACGAAAGAATGACGAATGACGCAATCCGAAGCCCATGGGAATACGGCTTCGAAAACCGTTCGTCATTCGGTATTCGTCATTCGTCCTACGCCAGGATCTCGTGCCGTACCTGGGCATCACCCTCGGGCCCGATGAGCCGTTGCTGCAACCCCTGATAGGCGAAGGTCAACTTCCACGGATCCAGACCCAGCAAGTGCAAAATGGTCGCCTGCAAATCGTGCACGCCCATCTTGCCCTCGGTGATGAAATAACCCAGCTCATCGGTGGCGCCCAGGGTGATACCGCCCTTGATGCCGGCGCCCGCCAGCCAGATGGTGAAGCAGTGCGGATGGTGATCCCGGCCCAGGTACTTCGAGCCGCCGCGGGCTTCGTTCATCGACGTCCGCCCGAACTCGCCGCCCCAGATCACCAGCGTCTGGTCGAAGAGGCCGCGTGCCTTGAGATCGTGCAGCAGGGCCGCGACCGGTCGATCCATCTCCTTGCACTTCTTGGGCAGCTGCGTGACGATGTCGTCGCCGGGGCCGGTGCCGTGAATGTCCCAGCCCCAGTCATAGAGCTGGACATACCGGACGCCGCGCTCCACCAGACGCCGAGCGAGCAAGCAGTTGTTGGCAAAGGAGGAAGCTCCCGGTTGGGCGCCATATAGCTCGAGGAGGTTCTTCGGCTCCTGGTTGAGATCCATGACCTCGGGCACGGCGAGCTGCATCCGAAAGGCCAGCTCGTATTGATTGATGCGCGTCAGCGTTTCGGGATCGCCAAACTGCTGAAGCTCGATTTCGTTCAGCCGGCGCAGGGCGTCGAGGCTGCGCCGGCGGACGTCGCGGTCCATGCCCTTGGGGTTGGTGACGTACAGGATCGGATCGCCGGTGGTGCGGCACTGCACACCCTGGTAGACCGAGGGCAGGTAGCCGGTACTCCAGAGCGCCTTGCCCCCCGTGGGATCGGTGCCGCCGCTGACGAGCACCACGAAGCCGGGTAGGTTCTGGTTCTCCGAGCCGAGTCCGTACGTGATCCACGAACCCATGGCGGCACCGCCATTGCGGGGCGAGCCGGTGTAGATGAACAGCTCGGCCGGGGCATGGTTGAACTGGTCGGTGTGCATCGACTTGATGAAGGCGATGTCGTCGACCCTTTCGCTCAGGTGGGGCAACTGCTCGCTGACCCAGGCACCGCTTTGGCCGTATTGCTTGAACTTGTAGGGTGTGCCGAGCAGCTTGGGATGGCCCTTGATGAAGGGGAAGCGCTGGTTCTTGAGCAGTTCCTCGGGACAGGGCTGCATGTGGTGCTCGACGAGTTTAGGCTTGTAGTCGAAGAGCTCGTGTTGCGGCGGAGCGCCGGACAGGTGCAGGTAGATGACGCTCTTGGCTTTCGGCGCGAAATGCGGCTGCCTTGGGGTCATGGGATTATCGGCCGGCGTGACGGGTTCAGCACCGTGGCCGTCGCGCTCGAGGAGAGCGGCCAGGGCGAGGGCGCCGAGGCCGGTCTGGCAGTTTTGCAGGAACTGGCGGCGGGTTTGGGCTCGGGCTAGTTGGAGATGCAAGTCCATGAGAGTCTTCCTTTCATCAACACGCCAGCGGCATTCCGGAGTGTGTTCAGCTGTCCTTGAGAAGGGCTCGGAAGCCAGCCTGCCGGAAGTGATCGTCTGCGGTGAGTGCCGCGGTCAAACCGCGCTCCTGCATGAGCACAAAAGAAACGCAGTCCGTCAAACCCCACTCCTTATCGGGGCGCTGTCGATACAAGTCGAATGCTCGTTGGTGCAACGATTCGGAGAGCGGAACCACTTCAACCGTTGGGTCGTTCGCCAGCGCGGACAGCAGAACAACAGCAGCGGCGCGGTAACGCAGCTTGGCGAGTGCGTTGCCGATTTCTAAGATGACCGCTCGTGTGGTAATCAGCCGAGCGCGGTTCGCTTCCAAGTCCTTGGAAAGCTCGACAGTACGCTGATGGTGCTGATCGGCAGGCGCCGCAAGCGCAATCGCATAGGAGCTGTCCAGAAAGACCTCATTCATGAGGGCTCACCTTTTCTCCATAGAGGTAGTCATCAAGTCGAGCGGACCAATCGGGCGGACCTTCCAACTGCAAGGACTTCGCCGTTTGCAAGAACGATTGCGTGGGTAGTGTAGTGGCCTCCACGGTCGCGATGGTGATCAGTACGCGCGTATTGGGTGCCAGCGGGATCGGCTCCTCAGGCCGGAGGACTTCTCCATCAAACAGGGCATGGAGGGTCTTAGTCATCTCTCACCTTCCTGACATGGACCACCACTCTGCCAGCGTCGGCAGCTTCTTCCCCACGTCGAATGGCAGCAAGGATAGCAATCTCCTCGCTGATTGCTTCGAGCGTGACGTCTTCGGGCAATTGCCGCAGTGCCTCGATGACCAGCTCTTTGTCTGACATTCTTGCATCCCTCTTGTTACACAGAGAAGATATCCCTTCAACCTGGTGGGCCTTATCCCTTCGTCAGCACCCCATCGAGATTCAACAACACATTGGCCACCACCGTCCACGCCGCCAGTTCGCTCGCGTCCATGCCCGCGGGCAACGGTCCGAGCGGATCAGTGGCCAACGCCAGCGCCGCCTTGGCGTCCTGGCGATAGTGCTGGTATTCGCTCCGGAAAAGCGTGATCAGCTGCTGCACCTGCTCCGGCTGCGGCGGCCGGGCCAGGCACAGGCGCAGCCCAAAGCGGGCCCGTTCCGCCACGGCCCCCCCCCCTTCCCCAACGATGCGGCGTGCCAGTGCCTGCGCGGCTTCTGTGTAAACCGGATCGTTCAGGGTGACGAACGCCTGGAGCGGCGTGTTCGTACGGCTGCGGCGGACCGTGCAGAGTTCCCGGCTTGGGGCATCGAACGTGGCCATGGACGGATAGGGGATCGTTCGACGCCAAAAAGTGTACAGGCCGCGACGATAGCGATCGAGACCTGGACTGGTTGCCCAGGTCCGTTGGCCGTTGAAGGCAGCTTGCCACAAGCCCGGTGGCTGCGGTGGATACACCGAGGGGCCGTACAACTTCCGGCTCAACAGGCCACTCAGCGCCAGGGCCTGGTCGCGGACCAACTCCGCTTCCAGCCGGAAACGGGGCCCGCGCGACAGCAGGCGATTGCGCGGGTCCTTGGCCAGCCGTTCCGGTGTCACCCGCGCCGCTTGCCGATAGGTCGCGGAGGTGACCAGGAGCCGGAGCAACGCTTTCGTGTCCCAGCCCAGGCGGACATACTCCGTGGCCAGCCAGTCGAGCAGCTCGGGATGGCTCGGCAGCTCGCCCTGGGTGCCGAAGTCTTCCTCGGTTTCTACCAGGCCGGTCCCGAATAGCTGGGCCCAGAAGCGGTTGACGACAACGCGAGCCGTGAGCGGATTCTCGGCAGCGGTGAGCCACTGCGCGACACCGAGGCGATCAAGCGGCGCCCCGCTGGGGAGGGGGTGAAACGCCGCGGGGACGCCGGGATCGACTTTGTCGGCGAGATTGAGGAAGTTGCCCTTGATCATGATCCGCGTTTCGCGCCGCTTCTGGGCAGGAAGCTCCACCATCACCGGCAGCGTCGGGATCGCCGGCTTGGATCGGTTCAAGCGGACGAGCTTGCCATGGATTTCCAGGATCTCCGCCGGCGGAAGGAAGGACCGCGACAGGACCAAGGTCGCGGCCAGCTGGGGCGTGGGGACATCCCAGGGACGTCTGACCGCCGCGATTTGAGCGTCCAGGCGCCGGCTCTGCTCCTCCTGGGGGGGCGTCGGAACGGGAATCACCGGTTGTTCGTCGGCTCGGTCGGCATCCGCCGTTTGATTGAAGAACGCATAAAAGCGATAGTATTCGTTCTGGGTAATCGGGTCGTACTTGTGGTTATGGCATTTGGCGCAGCCCATCGTCAGGCCCATCCAGACCTGGAGCGTGGTATCGACGCGGTCCTTGACGGCGGCGACGCGAAACTCCTCGCGATCGGTGCCGCCTTCCGTGTTGGTCATCGTATTGCGGTGGAAAGCGGTCGCCATTCTCTGCGCCAGCGTCGGCTGAGGCAGCAGGTCTCCGGCGAACTGTTCGCGCGTGAACTGATCGAACGGCAGGTTGCGGTTGAAGGCATCCACAACCCAATCGCGGTACCGCCAGATCGTGCGCAGCGGGTCGGAGCCATATCCCGCCGAGTCGGCGTAGCGCGCCAGATCCAACCACAGCCGTCCCCAGCGTTCGCCGTAGGCCGGATCCTGGAGAAAGCGCTCGACGGCCCTCTCGTACGCGCCGGCCGTGGTGTCCTGGGCGAAGGCGTCCACTTCCTGAGGCGAGGGCGGCAGGCCACGCAGATCGAGGCTGACACGGCGCAGCAGGGTAAACGGATCGGCTTCCTCCGCCGGCGCCAATCGTTCGTGCTCCAGGCGGGCCAGCACAAAATGATCCAGGCCGTTGCGGGGCCAGGAGGTGTCCTGCACTGCGGGCAGCGGCCAGCGCGTCGGCTTGACGAACGACCAGTGTTCGGCGTAGGGTGCCCCTTCCGTGATCCAGCGCCCCAACAGCGCGATCTGCGCCGGTGTCAGGTGGTTACCGGTCTCGGAGGGCGGCATGCGCTCGGCTTCGTCCGTGGCGGTGACGCGGCGGATCAGTTCACTTTGCGCCGGGGATCCGGGAACCAGCGCGATCGTCCCTTTGCGCAGCTTGCTGACGGCCGACTCACGCTGGTCGAGACGGAGTTTGCTAACGCGCTGGGCATTGTCTGGGCCGTGACAGGGGAAACAGTTCTTGGACAGGAGCGGGCGGATGTCGCGGTTGAAATCGACCGGCGCGGTCTTTCCCTCAGCAGCTGCGACTCGGCTCGGCAGACCGAAGAGGACGCCGGACCAGCCGGCCAGGACCAGGCAGAGAAAGGTTCGCTGTGGCATCGTCTACCTCGCTACGGCAAGCGTCGCACATTCATCGGAGGGCGGGTGAGACCTTCAATATAGGGCAGGATGGGGCAGGAGGACAACAAAGTAGTTGCGGAAAAAAATGATCTGGCGGGCTTCCGCTATCCGGACTCTCTTTCCAGCAGCGAGGGGATATCGCGGGTCCCGTACAGGACGTGAAGCACTTCGATACCATCGTCGAGCGGTCGGTAGAAGATCAGGTAGTTCTTGAACCCGGTGATCGGCCAGCAGCGCAAATCCTGCAAACGTGGGTTCAGAAGCTGGCAAGGAGAGCCAATTCCCGGCATTTGCGCCAACTTGGGGAATGTCTGTTCCGCCGCTTCGAGCAAGCGCCGCGCCGCGGCCACACTCGATTGCGCAAGATGTTCCGCGAGATCATCCAATTCCTGGGAAGCCTGTGGGCGGATGATAATGCGAGGAGTCACGCGCCTTCCGCCTTCCCTTGGCGTTCCAACCGCTTCTTCAATTCCTGACGCCGGGCTTCCCAGAATTCCGGTGTGACGTCGATGGGATCACCGCTGTCGAGGGCGGCGAGCAACTTCTGCTCAATCTCTGCTCGTAGCTTGCGCTGCTGTTCTTGCTGCTCTTTGCGCAGTACCTCCTGGATATAGTCCGCAGCCGAGGCATAACCTCCCAGGGTTGCCTCTTCTTCGATCCAGGAACTCAACGATCCGGGCAAGGATAGGTGTAATTCCATCGTTTTCCTCCTGGAAAGAACTTACTACACCTGCCTCCTCTCTGTCAACGGAATAGCCGATGTGACCTCCCATGCTCAGCCACCGAGGTCCGTTCCCAGCAGCGTCATCTTGCGATACGCCGCCGCGAAATCCCGGAAGAAGGCGTCCTGGTCCAGGGCATACGTTTCGACGTGGAGCACGCATTCCGGATCCTCCAGCAAGGCTCGGTCGGAGAACAGCAGATGACGCTTGGCCTCCGATTCTCGGCGCAGCAGCAATCGAAAGTAGCTGTTGGTGAAGGTAAACAGATCCTCGGTGAACGGGATCCCTCCCTGGCTGCGCCCCAGCGTGTGGGCACCCGACAGCGCCACCAGTTCTTGCGGCGTGAAGCCAGCCTTCCGGAACCGGGCCTTGATCTCGGCAAAGGGCAGATCCACAGAGGGGAACTGGCCGGTCGGGCCCGGCGTGGTCGCATCGGTCCTCCCCAGTGGGATGGCGATTTCGGGGCCGTTGGTCTGGGCCACCGCCACCGCACCGGCCAGGGCGATCAGGTCGGCCCACGACACCTCCGGAGAGCTATTCCGTAGCGGCCGCAGCAGCTTGATCGCCGCCGCCAGGCCCTTATTCTCCGGGCGCCCCAGTTCCTCGGGCAGATGCACCGAGCCGTTGGCGCCGCCAGCCCGCGAGTCGGGGTCGTAGGGCAAGGCATCATGGAAGGCCAGCCGGAGAAACAGAGGAGCGAGGTGCCGGCTGACGACACTCCGCAGGCGCCGGCGGAGCACCGGGGCCCGGTCTTCGCCAGTCAACGGCTGCGCCGGCACCGGCGCCAGGCCGGTCACTTGGTACAACTTGTACGTGCCGCTTTTCCCGCGCAGCTCCAGGTTCAGCTCGAGGCCGGTCTGGACCCGATCGCGGACATGGGCATAAACACTCTCCGCGATCAGCAGGGGTGCTGAGATCCCCTTGCCCGCGGATTCCACGCGGCTGGCGAAGTTGACCGAGTCGCCGATAGCCGTGAATTGCCTCTGACGTGGATGCCCGATGTAGCCGATCACCGCCTCGCCGAAGTGGATGCCGATGCGGATGCCGAACTCAACCCCGAAGTGCTTCTTAAGATAGCGATTCAGCTCGCCGAGCTGCTCGATCATTTGCAGGCCGGCACGAATCGCGCTCAGGCAGGCGTCCGCCGGAGCGCCGCCGGAGAGGCCAAACAGGGCCATCATGCCATCGCCGATGTACTTGTCGAGGTAGCCCTCGTTCTGGAGCACCGCTTCGCCCATTTGGTAGAAATAGCGGTTCAAGATGTGAAGCACATCATAGGGCAAGTGTTGCTCCGCGAAGGGGGTGAAATCGCGGATATCGCTGAACAGAATGGCCAACGGCACTTCGCGCCCGGAAGTCCGCGCCGTTTCCCCCAGGGCCACGCTGACGTCGGTTTCGTCCAGGACGAGGCGGCGCAGGTGGATGGGTCCCTGGATCTGCGTTTGGCAGGCAAGACGGACGTTGTCCTCCAACCCTTTCCGGTCGGCCAGGCGCTGCTCGGCCTCGTTGCGCGGCAGCACGTTGTCGAGGCCGGAGTGGATCATCACCCGGCAGGTGGAACAGCGGGCATTGCCGCCGCAGGCGTGCACGTGAGGGATGTGGTGTTTCAGGGAGATCTGGAGCAGGGTCAAGCTCGTGTCCTGCTCGTCGATGATACCTTCATCCTGGAAGATGACTGTTGGCATACGTGCTTTTCTCGTCGGGAGCAGGAGCTGGGCTGGCATCGGCCTCACGAATCCCGCTTGTTCCGCCCAGAACCGGAGGCCCGAGAAGGTCGGTTAACTGTAGCATTCGGAGACAGGAGGGTCAACGGACGGAAGTAGACGACAGATGGGCAGAGTTTCGAGTCTTGGCGCGGAGGCAACGGGCAGGTTTGCGCCAGGGCCGCGGCCATGACAGCGCCGCGCGGATCGGTTATGCCGCCGCGGCTTCGTTGTCGTCGTTGGCTATTCGTTCGGTGAGCGCCCACTTGAGCGCCCGTTGCCCAGCCACGGTGATGCGGTAGCAGCAGGCCACGGCGCCGGGTTTGAGAATCGGCGTGCTGCCGGTGTTCTGCTCGATCCAGCTGTAGGCGAGCAGTTCGCCGTGCAACTTCACGAGTTCCCCAGTCGGCACGTCTTCCAGTGCCAGGAGTCGGTCCTGCCAGGTTTCGCGCTCCGCGGCCCCTACCTGAGCGTAATGCGTCAGCAACTTCAGCAGATCGGGGACGTCGCCCAGCCGCTCCAGTTCGTCGAACATGGCTTCTCCTGTTCCACGGGACCTGGCAGGCACAGGGAAGAGAGATCGGCGTGGGCGAGGCTTTTCTGGAGGGAAGGACTGTTCCTGTCGTCGAGAGGGTTGACGCGACGGTGTGGAAATGCCGATTGTGACGACTTGGCCGGCAGCGTCCTGTTGGTTCGAGCCGTGCTTGAACTTATTCACTCAAGCAGCCAAGATAGCGAGGGATGGAAAGGTCTGTTCTCCCCTTGCTGAGCCGTTGCCATGAGCAACTTTACGGCTGCGTCCCCCGCAGCCACGCTTCCACGCAAGCAACAGTTTCCGCGCGCACGCTACTATAGAAATGATCGGCTCCCGCGATGGTCTCCACGCCGAGTGAGGGCTGTCGCGGTCGCCGCTCCGCCAAGGCTTCCGGCACTCCTTGAAAGGCCATGTGTTTCTCGACTTCCAAGCTCCCGAAGGTGATCAGCGTCGGGCAGGACACGCCGCCGACGAAGCGCAGGAGGTTGTAGCGTTCGTCAGGCCCATACTTCTCCAGATACCCCGCGGCGCTGATCACATAGGGTAAGGGCAGCTGCACGTCCATCAGCGTCGCCGGCTGACCGCTCTGCACCAACTGCTCGGCCGCGCCGTAAGTCTTCAAGAATTCTGGCCCTTGGGGACTGGTGCAGAACCAGGCATAGGAGAGGCGCGGCGGAGACAGAGCGACAAGGCACGCCACCGCCAACTGCGGTTCCTGGGCGAGTGCATAGAGGCATTTCACGGCCCCCGAGCTGTGGCCAACCAAGCCGATGCGCGGCCCCGCGCGCTGTCGGAGCCAGTCGATCCAAGCGGCGAGGTCATGCCGGCAATCGTCCATGACTTCATAGGCAGCGCCCAGGCGCCGGCCACCGCGCGCGGTTAGGGCGTTGCTGAGGCCGTCGTGGCCGCGCGTGTTGACGCGCAGCACGCCGCAGCCCAGCTCCAGAAAGCGTTCCGTGAAGCTGTCGAACAGCGACGAGCCATAGAAATTGCCCCCGGTTCCGTGCACGAAACAGAAGGCATCGATGGCAAGGGCGGGCGCGGCCGAGGGAGCCGGGGACTGGAAGGCCCCATCGAGCCGAACGCCGTCCCGCGTGGTTGTTTGCACGAGATCGACAAGCACGAGCAGCCCCCCCGGCAACCAAGCGAAAACGCACTGCGTGAAGTTGTCGTGCGCAAACCACGTCAAGGCACTAGCGCTGGTTAGTTGCCTTCGGTGCACCCTGCTCGCGTGCCCGTGTCAGAACGCTCTCAACGGTGACCGGCACCCCGCCGCGCCGCTTGCTTTCATCGGCGGCTTCCATGAAGGCGAAGATCTCCAGTGTCTCCTGGGCGCTCACCGGCGGCTGGCCCGTCTTGAAGAACTTGCAAATCTCCACCAGCAACGGCTCGTAGCCGCCGGAGCCTCGGGGGGAGACGATTCCCTTGGAGCCGAACACCGTGACACCGTAGCCCGACGCACCACGGCGAATGCCGCGGAACGTCCCGACGCGGCCGTCCTTCCACGTCCCGGTCACCAGCTCCGTATCCTTGGTCTGCACGCGCACCACCGACACGCAGCCCGTGCCCATGAGGGTAAAGAGCCCCTCGACGCCATGGACGCCGTACCAGAACAGATCGGGATGGTGTTCTTCCAGCGAGCACGGACCGTAGGCGTCGCAACCTAGCACGGGGCCAATCTTGGGATCATTGCGGATCGCCTGAAACGCCGGCGTGAACCGCAGCGACGAGCTGGAGAAGCAGGGGGCCTTGTACTGCTTGGCGAGCTCGAAGATCTGGATGGCATCGGCCAGCGACCCGGCGACCGGCTTGTCGATGAACAGCGGTTTGCCCGCCTTCAGGACTGGCCTGGCCTGCTCCAGATGCGGCCGGCCATCCACACTCTCCAGCAGCACGACATCGACCTTTTGCAGCAAGGCATCGATCGAATCGACGATTTCAACCTTGAACTCGTCGCGCAACGTCTTGGTGAAGCCAGCGACGCGGTCACGACTGGCGGGAAGGTCGGGACTGCCACCGGGATACGCCGCCACGATCCGGACTTGCGCCAGCGCGCCCGTGGTTTTCGGGTTGTTGAGCACCTTGGCGAACGCTTCTACGTGCGAGGTATCCAGGCCGATGATCCCCGCCTTCAGGGGCGGTGCGGATACTTGGCCGGACACCGGCAGCGCCATCAGGAGGGTCAGCAGACACACAGCAACGACGGAGGAGAACAGGAAGCGCAACAAGGGAGGATCCTCGATACGGGTACAGGAATACTTACGTAACAGCCTGTGGTCGGTTCAAGCCATAATCTCTCGGATCGGTTGGCCGCCGTGCGTGATGGCAATCGGCCGGCCAGTCAGGTCGGGTAGGGTTAATTCTGGATCGACACCGAGCAGTTGGTAGATCGTGGCCACCAGATCGCCCGGCGACACCGGGTGGTCCCGGGGATACGCACCTTGCCGGTCGCTGGAGCCGTGCACCATCCCGGCCTGGACGCCGCCACCGGCCAACAGGCAAAAGCCACACTGCGGCCAGTGATCGCGGCCGGCGCTCTTGTTGACGCGCGGCGTCCGTCCCATGTCGCCGGCCACCACCAGGAGCGTCGCGTCCCACAGGCCGCGGTCGTCCAAATCTTCCAGCAAGGCCGACACCGCCCGGTCGAGAAACGGCAGCAGCAGGTGCTTGAGCATGTTGAAGTTATTCACGTGCGTGTCCCAGTGGCCATTGCCCTTGGCTTCGGTATGCACCGTCACGAACGTCACGCCCGCTTCGACCAGGCGCCGGGCCAACAGTACACTGGAGCCGAACAAGTCTCGACCATAACGGTCCCGGGCTGCGGGAGTTTCCTTGCTCAGATCGAAGGCCCGGCGAGCACTCGGAGACAGCAGCACGTCGAAGGCCTCGCGTTGCCGCTGGCTCATTAGCCGGAAGTCGCGCAATGCTTCCCATTGGGCGGCTTGGCCATCGAGTTGTTGCAGAAGCGAGTACCGGCGCTGGAGAGCATCGACGGTCAATTCTGGATGCAGCAGTGGCAACTGGGGATCGCCGAGCGGCACCAGCGTGTGATCGTAGAAATCCTTGTTGGGGTCCACCGGTCGGGCGAACTGCGGGTCGCAAGTACTGAACAGGGGGTTGTACTGGCTGCCCAGGTAGCCGCCGTAGGGGCCGGCCCGGCGCAGACCCTGGCTATAGCCCGGATAGGCAGGCAGGCAGACATAGCCCGGGAGGCCCTGCTGCCGCGCCACGCCCGCATACTGGCACACCGATCCCATGCTGGGATGGTCGTTCGGTTTCGCAAAGTAGTTTTCCTGGTCGTTTCCTCCCGTAAAGCCGGTCATGACCGCGTAGGGGTTGTGGCTGTTGTAACCGTGCGACAGAGTGCGGATCAGGCAGGTGCGGTGCATCCAGTGGGCGATGCGCGGCAAGTGTTCGCTGACCTGGATACCGGGCAGGGAAGTGGCGATCGGCCCGAATTCGCCGCGAATCTCGAGCGGCGCGGCGGGCTTGGGATCAAACATGTCCAGATGACTGGGGCCGCCGAACAGGTCGAGCAGGATGACCGAGCGGATCTTGCCGGAGCCCTGTTGAACACGTGGTTCCTTGGCCTGGAGCGAGCCGGGCTGTATCAAGCCGCCAAACAACGACAACGCCCCAACTCGGAGCAGTTCGCGGCGGGTGAGGCCATCGCAGCAGCGGCGTGGGTGTCCCAGCAGGGTCAGCAAAGCTTCTTACTCCCAGGGGGTGGCGTGCCTCTTCCTGTGCGTCTCAACAGTCTTCAGAGGACCACCGACACGCCAAGATCGGGGTGCGCCTCACCGTTCAGCACGGAACGCACGGGCGGCAGGGCGAAGTACAGACGGAGAAGATTATCCATAGCCCGGGGCTGGATCTCCAGATCTTCTTCCCACCGCTGTAACCGATCTTCTTCGATGCCGAGTCGGGCGGCCAACTCCGGCCGGCTCAGACCCAGGGCGGTCCGATTCGTCTGGATTTGCTTCGGGGTAAGCAAGTGCACCTGTTGGCGAAACGCCAAATCGATTTGGTCATCCGCCCAATGGTCGAAGAGCAACTCGCCACAGTGCGCGCAGCGCGGGATATTCAGCTGGGGCAGATCCACCATGTAGAGCTGATCCTCGTAGCGCAGTTTGCTCTGATACGGGATGAGGACTGGCCAGACGGTCTTCTGGCGACACCGAGGGCAAGGCCAGGGAAACGGCCTTCCAGAGGGCCGGTCGGAAAGCGCTGGTGTGCTGGCTTCAGGCGTCATGAATGCTCACCACGTAAATGATCGGATCGGTGGGATCACAATCCAGGAGGAGCGTTTCGACGTATCTCAGACGGCCTTCGATCGGCAAGCGAAGGTCGTAATGAAAGGCATGATCAGTCCACTCAGGCCGGCGTTCGTGAACCTGAGCGATCTCGCCTCCTGCTTCCACATGCTCGTGCATAAGTCTGGCCAAGTCGCGCAGCTTCGTGCAGCGGAGGTTACACTTGACCCAGTCCCGCGCCGTCTCTTTCCAGTCCACATAGCCGGTCACATGCCAGTTGGCCAAGGCACCCTGGTATCGGGCCAGGATCACAGGATCTTGCAGCGGCGCCATCGGTTCTCCCGCTGTGGACAGTCGCGTCCCTACGGGACCGCACAAGATGATGGTATCCCTGAGGTTGGAGGGAATCAAGCGAAGTAGAGACGGACAAGATTATCCGGGGGCGAGCGGGGACAAGCAATTTGGTACTCCCCGAGGAATTGGCCACACCCATCCCAGGTGGACACAAGGCATTCGGTTGCCTCTTCTGCCCCCAACACGTCTTGTGATGAAATCTCAGCGCCTCCTATAATCTAGACGCCCCCAAGCAAGACCTGTCATGAACGGATTTAACAACGGCCCCGGCCAGACCCGGCACCTGCCCCTCCCCCGCCGCACGGGCCTGTCCTGGATGACAGGCCTGTGCGGTCCTGCCTGCAAGCAGCCACATCGGAGTGGGGCGGTCTGAGCGTGACGGAAGGACGGGGCAAAACCGCTCACGCCAGACCGCCAACGGTCCGCCTCCTCGGATTTACTTGGTACACCAGCGGAGGGACTGGCCATGTGGTTCGCCGCCGAAAGTTCGACCCGAAGCAAGCTCACCATCCGGTGGGCGCACCGAACCGACCTGGGCCCGATCGCGGCTGTGGAGCGAGCCGCCTACGGTCTCGGAGCCATCGCTTCTCCCAAGCTGGAAGAGAAGCTCCACGAGAAGTCCTGTGCCGCCTTGTTGGCCGAGACCGACCGCGCCGTGGGCTATCTGCTGTACCACCTGGATGTCACCAGGCGAACCGTCCACATTGCTCGCCTGGCCGTCGTGCCGCAACAGCAGCGGCGCAGCATCGGCACGCAGTTGCTGGGGCGGCTGTTCGAGCGCCTGCATCCCCTTGCGGGAGTGCGGATCTCCCTGCTGCTGCCTGAGAGCAACTTGACCGGCCAACTGTTCGCGAAAGCACGCGGCTTCCGGGCGATCCAGATTTACCACGGGTTCTTCGGGGATGCCGATGCCTACCTGTTCGAATTCCAACCCCGGCGTTAACGGATGGCAACACCCGCCCTTGACACGGTTAATCTCCAGCAACATCTCCGAACTTATTCCGTCAGCCGCTGACAGGCTTCCGCCAACTTCCTCGTGGCTCTAACTTCTTGCGCGTTATCAGGATAATGACAGGCACCTTCTCTCCAGCCAGCGGGCAATCCTGTTCGGCATCAATTTTGCTTCGATGATTGCTCACTTTCATCAGATTGCTGGAGAACAGGAACAGCATGAAGGGCTATCTACCCACTCTCGACGGTTGGCGGGCCCTCGCCATTCTGGGGGTCCTGATTTACCACGGATGCACCTACCTTTTTTGCTCCGTAGGCCCGTATCCGAGCTACCAAGCCAGCCTCCTCATCCAAGCCGGGGCCCGGGGAGTAGATATCTTCTTCGCGATTAGTGGTTTCCTTATCTGTAGCCGTCTCCTTCAAGAACAGCGAGAGCAGGGCCGGATCCATTTGAAGGGTTTTTATATCCGGAGATTTTTTCGCATCTTGCCGCCCTATTTCATGTATCTCGCGGTACTGGCCCTCCTGGTCCCTGCCGGCATTGTCAGCATCCGCGCGAACGAATGGTGGGGATGCGTCCTTTTCGTGCGCAATTACGTAGCCGGCGGATGGTATACCGCCCATTTCTGGTCTCTCTCTATCGAGGAACACTTTTACTTGTTCCTGCCGGCGCTGCTCCTCCTTGCCGGTGTCCGGCAGGCTCGTCCTGTCGTTCTGGTCCTGGCCCTCCTGATTGCCGTCTGGCGTCACTTGGATGGGCACTTTCATTGGCTAGCCGCGCTCGGAGCCGTCGACCTGCGAACCGATACCCGGCTCGATGCGCTTCTGTGGGGCTGCTGGACTGCCTTGCTGATGAGTATTCCGGCTTATAGGGAGTGTGTAAGGAAGTGGTTTTCCCTCGGGCTCTGGTTGGGGGTTGTCGGAATCCTGCTCGCGCTGGCCCGCTACCGCCCCAGTTGGGACCAGACCTTGCAGGCTTTTCTCATGCCCTGGCTCTTGTTGGGTACGGTCTTGCGCCCGACGGGGCTGGTGGCACAGGTGTTGGAATCGAGGCTCCTGCGCTGGATCGGTCGCCTGTCGTACAGCTTGTACATCTGGCAGCAGCTCTTTCTGTTCGGCATTGGACACTGGAATAGCCCGCGCCCGTTTCCGTTGGGGCCGCTCCAGGAGTTACCCGGGAGCATCTGCGCAACGTTCGCGTGTGCCACAGCAAGCTACTATCTGGTCGAACGCCCCGCGATCCGGCTTGGGCAACGCCTCGCCACGTGGCGGCAACAGCCTCCACCGTGCAGGGAAGAGATTATCCCCCAACCCGTTCAATCCGGCGCAGTTGCCGCCCAATAGTCCGCCTCGGGCAGCAGGGATTCAGGAAAGCGTAGCGGATTCTTGCCTTCGCCGAACAACGTCGATCGGCATGGGTTCTGCCAGCAGTGGGGCTACTTGGTCTGGAGCGGTTCCAGGGTCCATTTCGAGACAGCCATGCGGACTACCTCGTCACGGTCAAGTGGCAGTACGTGGTATTGGCCCTGGAGCCAGACGCGCAACTGATCACGGTAATGGGTGCTTCCCGGATGCCCCGACTGGCTCTGGGCATCCACGGCCCACAGCATGGGTGGCGTGGCACTCAGATCCGCGATCAAGCGATAGCCAGCCCCGGAGCGTGCTTCGAAGTGTCCGTCCAAACCGGTATTGCACACCGTGCCCATATCGCCCTGAACCGCAACGCCGCCGTGATCGAGCAACGCACCGAGATCGCCCCGACCCGAGAGCCAGTGCTTGAGCGGCAGCTTGTGCAGGTTGCCCCAGGTCCACGCGGTCATGTCGGCGCCCAGCCGATCCGTCAGCCAATCGAGGGCCGAACCCATCGCTCCCAAAATCGCTTGCACTCGATCGCCGGTCTTAAACCAGCCGACGCGATCTTCCGCCAGCAGCGTCGCTGCCAGGCCGCTGGCGCCGCCGGCCAGAAGCGCTGCCACGGCGCCCTCGAACCGCTGCCGGGCAACAGCCTTCGTCCAGTGCACGTAGAAGACATCAAAGACGGTAGCGGCAACGCGGTCTGTCTCCATGTGGCAATCCCAGGCTTGCAAGTGCTTCGCTGCTTCCTGAAGCCGACGCACCGAACTGGAGGCCAGCACCTTCAGCAGGCTTGGCAGACATCGCTGTGCCCGCGGCGACAACACATCCTGGTGCATCGTGATGAAGTCCTCGCGCGCCAGCACCTCCTTGGCCTCGATCATTTGGCGGATCCGGAGGGCGCGGTAGCCGTCACTCCAGGTTCCCGACAACGGGTAAGGGAAATCGGACGGAGCC
>JBGQLF010000030.1:0-17926 GCA_041499985.1 Gemmataceae bacterium | reverse complement strand
CGCCTGGAGACCACGAATGAGCGTCGCAAACTGGCGCACTTTGCGGGCCGACATATCCGCGAAACGGTGGTGTGCGCTGTAGTCCATCTGCTTCCTCACCAGTTCAAGTGCAAATTCCGGGGGTCGGATTTGAACCGACGACCTCCAGGTTATGAGCCTGGCGAGCTACCACTGCTCCACCCCGGGATCGATTACTTCGCCGCAGCCTTGGCCTTGCCGCCGCTGTGGCCTCGGAACATACGTGTCGGCGCAAACTCACCCAACTTGTGCCCCACCATATCCTCGGTCACAAACAGCTTCTGGAATTGCCGGCCATTGTGAACAAGGAACGTGTGCCCGATAAAATCCGGCACGATGGTGCAATCCCGCGACCAGGTCTTGATCGGCTCGCGGTGCCCCGTACTTTGCTGGCGCTCGACCTTGGCCAGCAAGCGCAGATCCACGTGCGGTCCTTTTTTGATTGAACGGCTCATCGCCTTGCTTCCCAAAGAGCCCAACTATTGTATGAATAGCACATGCCGCGACCAGGGGTGCTCACGCTACTTGGGAGCGTAATGCGGCCCTGGCCGGCGCCGGCGAATGATGGCGGCATTGGACGGCTTGCGTTTCTTGCGCGTCTTGCCGCCCTTGGCAAGCACTCCGGTCGGGCTGCACGGATGCCGTCCACCGGCGGTACGTCCTTCCCCGCCACCCATCGGATGGCTGACCGGATTCATCGACGTGCCGCGGTTATGCGGCTTGCGACCCATCCAGCGTTTGCGGCCCGCCTTACCCAGACTGATGTTCATGTGATCGGCGTTGCCGATGGCGCCGATGGTGGCCCGGCACTCGGAGCTGACCCGACGCACTTCGCCCGAGGGCAAGGTGATTTGTGCCCAGTGGGACTCGCGCGCCGTCAGCGTCGCACTGGTCCCGGCACTGCGGCAGATCTGGCCGCCCCGTCCCGGTTGCATTTCCAGGTTGTGGATCGTCATCCCCAGCGGGATGCGGCGTAGCGGCAAGCAGTTACCGACGCGCGGCTCCGCTTCTTCGCCGCTGATAATACGCTCGCCCGCTTTCAGCCCTTCCGGCGCCAGGATGTACCGCTTCTCTCCATCCTCATACTGGAGCAGAGCAATACGTGCGGACCGGTTCGGATCGTATTCGATGGCAACGACCTTGGCCCAGACGTTGTCCTTGCGCCGCTTGAAGTCGATCAGACGGTACATCCGCTTGTGGCCGCCCCCACGAAAGCGCGACGTGACGATGCCATGGTGGTTGCGGCCGCCCTTTTTAGGATGCGGGCGCAAGAGCGACTTCTCCGGCTTTTTCTTGCGGTCGGTCAATTCGGAGAAATCGCTGACCGAACCCTGGCGCCGGCCCGGTGTCGTTGGCTTATAGAATCGCAGACCCATGGTCACCTCTCCGCAGGGGGGGGCTCACGTACGGTCGCCGGGAGCCTGGCCGTTAAAAGAACTCGATCCGGTCGTCGCCGTGCAGGGTAACGATCGCCTTCTTCCAGTTGGGCAGCCGGCCAACGCGAAAACGGTAGCGGCGCTTCTTGCCCAGGCGGTTCTGGGTCCGCACTTTCTCGACCCGGACGTTGAACAGTTCCTCGACCGCGGCCTTGATCTGGTCCTTGGTCGCCCAGGGATTGACCTGGAACGGATAGGCATTGTGCCGCGTGAACTGATGCGTTCCCTTTTCGGTTACGAGCGGGCGGAGGATCACCTGATGCGATTCCAATTTGGGACCCCGCGTCCCGCTACTCTTGGAAGCCGTTGCCATGACGTCGATCCTCTACCACTGGAACTAGCCCGAAGCGCCCGCGAGGGACCCCCTCGCGGGCGCTTCGGGTTAGTATGAAAACGCTTCTCAAAGGAGAGCGTCAGCCTTCTTCGGGCCCAGCTTGCGTAGTTCCTCCAAAGCCGCACGCGTCAGCAGCAGCCGTTTCTGCTTCAGGACGGTGTAGGCATTGAACTGCGATGCCGGCAGTACCTCCACGCCCGCGATATTCCGTGCGGATTTATAGACGGTAGTATCGTAGTCCGCGGTGCCCAGCAGGCAGGTGGTGCCGTCGAGCTTCAGTGCCTTCAAGATGGCAGCCACCTGTTTCGTCTTGATCTCCGGCAGAGTCAGCTCGTCGAGGATCAGCGCTTCCTGATCCTGAAACTTGCTCAACACCGCCATGCGCGTGGCCGCACGCACTGCCTTCTTGGGCAGGTGGTATTCATAATCGCGTGGCTTGGGGCCCTTGGTGGTGCCACCGCCTTTGCGCTTGTTCGTGCGCCGTGTCCCCACTCGGGCGTTGCCGGTACCCTTTTGACGGAACAGCTTCTTGGTGCTGCCGGACACTTCGCCGCGCCGCAGGGTTGAGTGCGTGCCCGCACGCTGATTGGCCAGGTACATCAAGACGACGTCGTGCAGCAGTTGCCGGTTGATCTTGCCGCCAAACTCATCCGGGTCGATGTCGACGGTTCCGACCGACTCACCTTGGCGGTTGTAGACATTCAAGCTCAACATGATTGCACTTCACCGGCCCTTGGCCGTTTTACACGTTGCAGGAGCTCACCCGGCCCCTGTCCTTGCGCGAGCAAGCCGCCAGATGAATAAAGTCCTATCGCCTTGCCCCCACTCCACTCTTCCCCGACGGGGAAGAGTGGAGTGGGGGCAAGGTCGCAGGACCCAAATCGGCAAGCGCTAAGCTATTGATCGCAGGCTCCCAACTCGATGGCCGGAGCCAATTGGCGGGGACAAAAGAGGCCGCCTCTCCAGGCGGTCTCCGAGGTGCTCAAGCACCCGTAGCCGTAGCAGCCTGGACACGTATCTTGATATCCACGCCGGGGGGCAAACTCAAGCCCTTGTTCAGAGCTTCGATGGTCTTGCCCGTCGGTTGCAGGATATCAATTAGCCGCTTATGGGTACGAATCTCGAACTGCTCCCGAGACTTCCGGTCGATGTGTGGGCTGCGCAACACCGTGTACCGCTCGATGCGCGTCGGCAAGGGAATCTGCCCATGGACGATGGCCCCGGTCCGCTGCGCCGTGTCCACGATTTCGTGGGCAGTGCGGTCCAGAACCTCGTAATCGTAGGCCTCCATGCGGATGCGAATGCGTTCGTTCGAGAAGCCCGCCAAGGAATCCTCCTCGCGCTAGAATGCCCATGCTCTCAAGGCGAAAACGCTATGCTAGTTGTGAGTTGTAGCGCTGTCAAGAGCGCATTAACATAGTTTCGTCCTTGTACGAGCTTGAACGGTGAGCCGAGAGCGTCAGCTCCAGGAAGAGCGCGCCTCCATCACCTGAACCTCAGCCTCCGGGGGCTGACACCCCTCGGCTCGGCTGAGCCTCAGCCTCCGGGGGCTGGCAGCCCCGGCTCGCCAGTCCTGAAGAAGCGCTTGCAAGGTCGCCTGCGCTGTGCTAGCCTACCAACTCAGGAGGAGCCCGTGCACTTGCACTTGGGCTCGCCACGGGGCAGTTGCCCTCACATACCTTGAGCCCGCGCCCACTCTTCGGCTACAGCCCATCGTCGTGCTGCTTGGCGGTGTGTTAGAACCACGGTTTTCTGACCGTGGTCCCATTGAAGGCAGCGAGAAGCCGGGGCGTTTGCACAAGGATGCATCATGGCCGAAGCACAGGGTTATCTGACTGTGGTCCCCTTGAAGCCAGAGGCAGATTTGTTTGCACAAGGACGCATCATGGCCAATACCTTGCCCGAGAGCCTGTCTTCTCCGTCTCCCGAGCTAGCGGCCCCCGTCGCCGCTGAGACGGTACCCGTGCCGCGGCGTATCCTAATCGCCGAGGACAGTGAAATCACGCGGCAGCAGCTCAAAAAGTTGCTCGAGACCGATTCCGGCATCCAGGTCGATACCGTGGCGGATGGCACGGAAGCTCTGGAAGCGCTTGTCGAACACAACTACAGCCTTGTCTTGACAGATCTGAAGATGCCGCGCGTGGACGGGATGCAGTTAATCGAAGAAGTGCAAAGGCGGCGTCTGCCGGTGACGGTCATCGTTACCACCGGCCATGGCAGCATCGACGAAGCCGTGCAGGCCATGCGCATGGGAGCGTATGATTTCCTCACCAAACCGATTGATTTCCAGCACCTGCGCCTGGTGGTGCAGCGCGCTTTGCGCGAGCGCACTCTTCAGGATGAAGTCGCTCAGCTGCGTGAGCAGCTCCAGAAGCGCTATTCGTTCCACAACATCCTGAGCAAGAATCCGCGCATGCATCAGGTCTTCGAGCTCATCAACAATGTTGGGCAGAGCACGACGACGGTGCTGATTGAAGGCGAGACCGGAACCGGCAAGGAGCAGGTCGCGCGGGCCATCCATCAGGCGTCGCAGGTGCGCACGGGTCCCCTGGTGGCGGTCAACTGCGCCGCCCTCCCGGAGACGCTGCTCGAGAGCGAGCTGTTCGGGCATGAAAAGGGCGCCTTCACCAGCGCCGTCGGTCAGCGCCGCGGCCGATTCGAGCTGGCTGATGGTGGCACGCTGTTCCTGGACGAGGTGGGCGATATCCCACCCGCGATGCAGGCAAAGTTGTTGCGCGTGCTCCAGGAGCGCCGCTTCGAGCGCGTCGGGGGCACGGAAAGCATCGAGGTGGATGTGCGCGTGATCGCCGCCACCAACCGGTCGCTTCAGGAGTTGGTCAAGGACGGCAAGTTCCGCGAAGACCTGTATTATCGCCTGAACGTGGTCAAGATCGACCTGCCGCCCCTGCACGATCGGCCGGAGGACATTCCGCTTCTGGCGATGCACTTTAGCGAGAAATACAGTCGGCCGGGCCAGGCGCCCAAACAGATCGCTGCCGATGCGATGGAGCTGCTCCTGCACTACAGCTGGCCGGGCAACATCCGCGAGCTGGAAAACGCCATCGAACGAGCCTGTGTCACCTCGCGCGATGACGTCATCCGCCCGGAAAACCTGCCGTCGGAGATTGTGAAGCCTTCCTCGGCCAAGGTGCCTTTCCCGATCGATCTTAGCCGGCCGCTGCCGGAGCTGCTGCGCGAGATTACTGCGGATATCGAATTGCGCTATATCCGCAAAGCGCTCAAAAAGAGCCGTGGCAACATCGGCCGCTGCGCACGCATCTGTGGTCTATCCCGGCGGAGCATCTCGGCGAAGGTAGCCGAGTACAAGATCAAGAAGTCGGTCTTCAAGGAAGCGTAAGAATACCTCTCGCAAAGGCGCAAAGAGCGCAAAGAAGAACTCCCATTTTGCTTCCTTTGCGCTCTTTGCGCCTTTGCGAGAGACTCTTTATTCTTCAATCGACCCGGTACTTCTCGAGCGCGTCGGCCGCGACCTCCAGGCCCAAGCCCGGTCGTTTGGAGGGCACCATTTTGCCGTCGACGATGGCGGGTGGTTCCACGAATGCCGGATACAGCCAGGGCATGTACTCCACCAGGCGCACCTGCGGCAAGCCACATGCCAGATGGACGCTCACCTCCGGCAGAAGATGCGGGGCCAGCGGCCGATGATGGCATTCAGCGAGCGCGGCGACCTTGAGCCATTCCGTCAGTCCGCCCAATCGCGTCACATCGGGCTGGAGCACGTCGACGGCTCCCCGCTGAAGGTAGCACTGGAATTCATCCCGGCCAAAGAGTGTCTCCCCCAGGGCGATGGGCACTTCCAAACGCTCCGCCAGCCGCGCGTGTCCTTCGATGTTTTCGCACGAGATCGGTTCTTCGAACCAGTCCACGCCAATCTCTTCCTCGAAGAAATGGCCCATCGACAGCGCCGTGGCGTAGTCATAGCGCTGGTTGGCATCGACGGCGAGCCAGATATCCTCGCCGAAGGCTTCGCGGACCCGACTGACGCGCTCCGCGTCCTCCTCCGGATCGGCACCGACCTTGAGCTTGATGCCCATCATCCCCTGTTCGAGGTACGGCCGCGACGCCTCGATGATCTCCTCGGGACTCATCCAGAGCCAGCCCGTATCCGAGCCGTATACCGGCGCCGCTTCGCGAGCTCCGCCCAGGAGCTTGTACAGCGGCAGACCGGCTACCTTGCCCTTGAGGTCCCATAGGGCCAGGTCCACCGCGGAATAGGCCTGGGCGACGAGACCCCGCCGGCCAATCGCTTGCAGACGCCAATAGGCCTTGGCCGCCAGGCGTTCATGGTCCAGTGGATCCTCGCCGACAAGGAGCGGCGCCAGGTCGTCGTCGGCGAGCGCCTTCAGGGCTCGGCCGCCGCCCTCTACGGCGTAGGCGAAACCGAGGCCACGATGCCCGGCATCGGTGTCCAGATGGATTAACAGCAGGAAGATCTGATCGAGACGGCCGCGCCGACCGCCATCATCGCCCAGCCGGATCGGCCGCGATAAGGGCAGACGCAACAAATGACTTTCCAGTTGTGTGATGCGCATGGTTGCGAATCCTTGGTTTTGCTCAGTGCCTCGGCAGGAACCGAGAGGTGCCTACAATAGCTTTCCCGATGACAGCGCCAGCCGTTTGCCCAAGGTGCTATGGCGCCGACCGTACAGGAAGTAAATGCCCAATCCCAGCACCAGCCAGACGAAGAGGCGGAGCCAGGTGTCCATCGGCAGGAACAGCATCATGGTGAGATTGACCACAATACCCAGGGGAGCTACCACGTAGACCAGCGGACAGCGGAAAGGCCGGTGGGCTTCGGGGCGTTTGACGCGCAGCAACAGCACTGCCGCACAAACAATGACGAAGGCCAGCAGCGTGCCGATGTTGACCATGTTGAACAACAAATCGATCGGCGTCACCGCAGTGAGTATACACAACAAGATGCCCGTGAGAATCGTGGCCCGATACGGTGTCCGGAAGCGTGGATGCACGGCCCCGAAGATGCTATCGGGCAGCAGGCCGTCGCGGGCAATGGCCAGGAAGATGCGGGCCTGGCTGAGGAACGTGATGAGGATGACGCTGGTGATCCCCGCCAGAGCCCCGGTGGCGATCAAGCCGGCGGCCGCGCGCAGCAGCCGGCTATCTTGCTGTTCGGCCAGGCGGCGAAAGGCGACCGCCACCGCCGCGTTCTCGTCAATCGTGGGGTACCTTTCCATGCCGGTAATCACCGCCGAGACGCCGAAGTACAACACCGTGCACAAGGCCAGCGAAGCGAGGATACCGAAGGGCACATCGCGTTGCGGCTTCTTGGCCTCCTCGGCATGCGTGGAGATCGCATCGAAGCCGATGTAAGCGAAGAACACGGCCGCGGCCGCGACCATGATGCCCGAAAGGCCGTAGGGAATGAACGGACTGCGCACGCGGTCATCGAGCGGTTCGAGCCAGCGATTGAGGCCCAAAGCGCTGATCATGCCCCACTTGAAATACTCACTTTTCAGTCCCTTGATCATCTCGGCGTCCGCGGCCGAGAGCTGCCTTTCCAGCTCGGGATGCTCCTTCAGGAGGTCTTCCCCGTTCTTGTCGACCATGGATTCGCCGGCGGGCAGGAGTGCGGCAATATCGGGGCGACGGCGTAACAGCTCGGTCGTGTCGGCGATCTTGCGCTCTTGCGCGGGCACGCCGAACCAGTTGTTCGGGTTAATGTAGTGGACGCCCACGGCAATAACGAAAAGGACGACCGCCAGCTTGATGCCAACGAGCACGGCATTGGTGGTGGCGCTCTCGCGAATGCCGATCACCAGGATGACCGTGCAGGCAGCCATGACGAGGACGGCCGGGAGATTCACGTCGCCCACGTACTTCAAGACACCGCCCACCTCCTGAAAGGTCGGATTGGACACGGACGCCGGCACTTCCCAGTTGAACAAGATCTTTAATAACTCGTTGAAATACTTGGTCCAGTCGGCGGCGAGTACAGCACAGCTCATACCGTATTCCAACACGAGGTCCCAGCCAATGATCCAGGCGAACAGTTCGCCGAGCGTGGCGTAGGCGTAGGTGTAGGCGCTGCCGGCGACCGGGGCCAGGGCGGCGAACTCGGCATAGCACAGCGCGGCCAAGGCACAGCCGAGCCCGGCCACGACGAAGGACAGCATCACGGCCGGTCCAGCCTTGGTGGCCGCCGCTTCCCCGGTGGCCACGAAAATGCCAGCCCCGATGATGGCGCCGACGCCCAGCGAGGTCAGGCCGATCGGTCCCAGCACGCGGCGGAGGCGATTCTCACCCTCCATCTCGGCATGAAGCTGTTCGAGCGACTTCCTGACGAACATCTGTTTCCAGATCATGAACAACCTCGCACGTGCTACCTTGCTAGAACTTTTTGGCGGGCTTGATACCATCCGCGGGCATGCCGGCCGGCGAGACGCCATGGGTGCTGATCTCGTTCCGCAGCTCCATGCCAAGGATGCTATGGTGGCGGCCATAGGAGAAGTAGAGAACCAGGCCCAGCGCCAGCCAGGCAAACAGTCGCCACCAATTCGCGGCCGGCAGGGAGAACATCAGGAGCAGGCAGGCGGCGATTCCCAGGATCGGCACGAGCGGCACGAGCGGGCAACGAAAAGGGCGCTCGGCTTCGGGATTCGTGCGGCGCATGATGAGGACCGCGCCACAGACGATCACGAAAGCGAACAGGGTGCCGATGTTCGTCAGATGCAGCAAGGCGTCGATGGGTAAGAACCCGGTGAGGGTAGCGACAAAAGTGCCGATCAAGATCGTGCTTTTCCACGGTGTGCGGAAACGCGGGTGGACGTCGGCGAAGAATTGCTTCGGCACCAAGCCGTCGCGCGCCATGGCCAGGAAGACACGCGGTGCACTGAGCATCATGACGAGCAGAACCGAGGTAATGCCGGCCACGCCCGCGCTGGCGATGATGAACTCCGCCCAGGGCAAGCCGGCTTGCTTGAAGGCGTCCGAGACGCCGGCGTTCGTGTCGAGTTGGTCATACCGGACCATTCCGGTCAGGACCGCGACGACGCCAATATAAAGCACCGTGCAGATAACCAGGGAGCAGATGATGCCGATGGGCACGTCGCGTTGGGGATGCCGTGCTTCCTCGGCGTGAGTGGAGACCGAGTCGAAGCCGATATAGGCGAAGAAAATGATGGCCGCACCCGCGACCATACCTACCGGATTATCGCCCCGGGTCTCTCCGAGAACCGGCAACCCGAAGAAACTCAGACCGGTCCAGCCGTAGGGCGCGAACGGTTGCCAGTTCTCCGGATTAATGTAGAAGGCGCCGACGAGGATGACAAACAGAACGGCCGCCAACTTGATGAATACCATCAATGCGTTGAAGCCGGCACTCTCCTGGATGCCTTTCACAAGCACGATCGTCACAAGTGCGACGATCAGGATGGCTGGAAGATTGATCACGGAATTAGTAACCACGAAATTGCCCGTGGCGGCGTCATAAACGAGCGGTGCTCCCCGAATGGCTTCGGGCAAGACGATGTTCAGCTTGGCCAGGACGCTCTGGAAGTACGACGACCAACCGTTGGCAACGGTCGCTGCCCCCACCGCGTACTCCAGGACGAGATCCCAACCGATGATCCAGGCGAACAGTTCACCCATCGTGGTATAAGCGTAGGTATAGGCACTGCCGGCCACCGGCGCCATCGAGGCAAATTCGGCGTAGCATAAGGCTGCAAAGATGCAGGTGATGCCGGCGACCACATAGGAAAGCATCAAGGCCGGCCCGGCAACGTTGTGCGCTGCGGCCCCCGTGGCCACGAAAATCCCCGCGCCGATGACCGCCCCGATGCCGAGGCTAGTGAGCGTCACCGGCCCCAGCACGCGCCGCAGCCGATGCTCTCCGGCCATCTCCTCCAGAAGCACCTTCAACGACTTCTTCGCAAACAGTTGATTCATTCCCATATCAGGACCCCGAAACGAAAGCTTGCCTGGCGACTGCCTGAGCCGCGCCCGCACCCCGACTCTATTTGCTGTCCACGATCAATGTGACCGGACCATCATTGACCAATTCCACCTGCATCATCGCTCCGAAACGACCCGTCGCCGTGCGAATCCCTTGCGCCCGCACCGCTTCAATGAATGCCTCATACAGCGGAATCGCCGTCTCCGGGAGCGCCGCATCAATGAAGCTCGGCCGGCGACCCTTGCGACAATCGCCGTAGAGCGTGAACTGGCTCACCACCAATACCTCGCCGCCGATATCCACCACGCCGAGATTCATTTTGCCTTCCGCGTCCGCGAAGATGCGCAGACCGAGGACCTTGTCCGCCAGCCAGCGCGCCTGGTCGAGCGTATCGGATTGAGCGACGCCCAGCAACACGAGCAGTCCCCGGCCGATCTGGCCGACGACTTCCTCGCCCACTCGCACCCGAGCCTGGGTGACGCGCTGAAGGACGGCACGCATGCGGATCGCTGGCTCCTGACACGGGTCCGCGAAAGTTGGCTCTGCCCGCCTAGTTATAGCAACAAAACGGCCGGGCGGCTGGATCAAATCAGGCGCGACCCCACCCCGCGCAAAGCAGAATCGCGCTTGACTGGATGAGCCACTTGCTCCAATCTACGCCTGTGTGCACTGTGCAAGCGGCGTCCGAACCCTCACGAGGAAAGGAGCATTCTAATGTTGCGACGCATGCTGGCGGCCTGTCTGGTCCTGGTTCTGGCCGGGGGACTGACCTTCTCCGCGGCCGATGGCCCACCGATCAAGGTGTTGATCATCACTGGCGACCACGGCCATAAGTGGCAGGAAACCACACCGGTCTTGAAGGCCCTCCTGACCAAGGCGGGCATGCAGGTCGATGTCACCGAAACCCCGGCCAAGGACCTGACCGCGGCCAACCTGGCCAAGTATGACACGTTGCTACTCAACTACAAGGACACGAAGAACGGCGGTCCGGACACGCGCTGGTCGGACGAGAACAAGAAGGCGTTTGCCGATGCCGTCCGCGGTGGCAAGGGCCTGCTTGTCTATCACCATGCGTCGTCGGCGTTCGTCGGCGGCCAGGAATTTGACAAAGAATTCGAGCAGATCATCGCCGGCGGCTGGCGCAAACAGGGCAATCACGGCAAACGCCACGTGTTCACGGTCACCACGCGCAATGCCGACCATCCCATCACCCGCGGCCTGCCAGCGGAATTCAAGCACTCCATTGATGAGCTGTATCAGAATTCGGTGATGTTTCCCCAGAGCACCATCCTGTGCACGGCGTACTCCGATGCCAGCGTGGATCCGAAGAATTCGGGCAAGCACGAACCGATCGTCTGGGTCGCGAGCTATGGCAAAGGTCGGGTTTGTGAGAACGTACTCGGCCATGACGTAGAAGCGATGCAGGATCTGGGCTTCCAGACACTGCTGGTCCGCTGCGTTGAGTGGACGGCGACCGGCAAGGTTCAGTCTCCGCTGCCCGGGGAACCCAGTAAGAGCGAAGGTAAATGATGCTTTTCCGTTTAGCCGCGAGCCTCGGGCGAGCGCGAACTCCGCGCTCGCCCGAGTGCTCAGGGCTAAACAATTCTAAGGCAAGCGAACGGAGAATCCCATGGCCGACCATACTCCCTATCAGCAGAAAGTCATCAAACGCTACTACAACAACCAGGAGACGCTACAACGCCAGCGCCTGGCCGAACTGGTCGGCGAGCTGTACCTGAGCGAAGGCAAGAAACGGCAGCGTGCCTGGGAAGCGGCCGCTGTCGCCATGCAGAAGCTCGGCGTCCCGCAATCGCGCATCGACCATCTGCTTCACCAGGCGAACCCCGCTCTCGTGGCCGAGCTGGTCAAGGAGCTTGATGCGCAGCCGGCCCTGAAAAGCAGCCCAAAACCCGCCGATCCAGGCCCCAAGGCCCCTGGCTGATTCGAGAAGGGCTTGACCCGCTTTTTCGCACCCTGCTATAACGGGACCGGCACCAAGCCAGCGGAACACGGCGGCACCAGCGCCCGATCGGGCTCCCAATCCAACCTTCACGGAGGAGACACGGTGGATTCGGCGAACAATCTGCCGCCTCGCCCTGGGGCGACGCAAGCGTCCATCGAGTGGAAGGGACTCGCGCTCGCCGGCCTGCTCTTGCTGGCCGCGTGGAGTGTCTATTGGGGCTGTAGCCTCTACCAGGGCCACGCGCTGGGTACCCGCTGGACCTGGCAGCCTGGTTGGCCGTTTGTCGGCCTCGATTTCCTGAATAACTACCACGCCACGCGTCACTGGCAGAACGGCGGCAACCCGTACTCGAATGAAGATTTCGGCGACCCACTCCAGCGCAAGTTTGCCTATCCCCCCATTGTGCTCGGGCTCTTCGCCTGGTGTCGTTTCTTGCCGCAACAAACAGCGGTGCTCCTCTGGATCGGCAGCCTGGCTGCAATCGCAGCGCTCGCGGCCTGGAACGCCGGGCGAACGCGCTGCGCTTTGCAGCTCTGGAGTCTGCCACTTCCCTTCACGGTCGCTGCCCTGCTCACTTCCACGCCGATCTTCTACGCCCTGGAACGTGGCAATTGCGATCTGCTGGCGCTGTTATGTATCCTTCCCGGCGTCTGGGCGCTACGGGGCAGGTCGCTCGGGCACGATTGCCTGGCGGGCAGTTGTCTGGCTCTCGCGGCCTGGATCAAGATTTATCCCGGGATTTTGCTCCTGGGCCTATTGCCGCTACGCCGCCAGCGCGCGTTCTGCTGTGGCGGCTTGGCGGCTTTGGGATTGGGGATCCCTCAATGGTCTCATCTTGCGGAGTTCCTGCACAATGCGCGCGAGCTCTCAGCTCAGCATGCGCCCTTTGTGGGGGGCCAAATTGGCGCCACCACACACACCCTCAGCGGCTGCTGGAAATTGCTCTGGACTGCGAAGGGGTGGACCTGGCTAGGACAGATTCCGCCCACGCTCGCCGCGACCGCCCTTGTGGCTCCGATTCTCCTCTGGGTCAGTTGGCGTATCTTTCGCTGCCCGCCCGCTGTGTCATTGCACTATCCCTACCTGGTTTGGCTGGTCGGCGCGGCGACGTACCTGCCGCTGGTTTCCAACGACTACAACCTGTTCTTTCTGCCGCTGGCCGCGCTCGCTGTCTGGGACCGCCGCGATCCGGTTTGGGTGCACCTCCTGATGGGCTACATGATGCTGTGGTGGCAGCCCTTCTGGCTTCCCATCGGACCCAAGCTGCTGTTGCTGAGCAAGTTGCTGGCGCTCCTGGCGGTGGGCGGCAGCCTGGTCACCCGCGCCGCCGAGCAAACACAAGGGCTCGCCAGCCCGAAGACCGCAGCCAGCGGTGCCCAACCGCCCTTACCGGTGGCCGCCTGATGCGGGCCGCATGCTCTCAGACCGGGGACGCTCCCGACCGTGAATGCCTTGCCCTTGGAGGTGCCAATGGCTGAATCCCGCGAGACCGCCTCTCCGACGCGATCGCGTAGTCCGGCTCAGACCGGCCCGCCGCGGCCCGTCGCACCAATGGGACCTGACCTGCTGAAGGTCCCGGTTGGGGATTTGCGCCTGGGCGCCAAGGAAAAGCAGTACCTGGCCCAGGTCATCGACAGCAATCGGCTTTCGTACGGACCGTTCTCGCAGCGTTTCGAGGCTCTGTTTGCTCAGTTGCACGATTGCAAATATGCCATCTTTTGCAACAGCGGCACCAGCGCCTTGCACCTCGCCTTGGCGGCGCTCAAGGAGCGCCATGGCTGGCAAGACGGCGACGAAGTTCTGGTGCCGGCGGTCACTTTTATTGCCACCAGCAATGTCGTCTTGCACAACCATCTACGACCGGTGTTTGTCGATGTGGATCGGGCTACCTACAACATCGATCCGGCCCTGATCGAGGCCAAGATCACTCCCCGCACGCGCGCCATCTTGCCGGTGCACTTGATGGGACTGCCGGCCGACATGGAGCCGATCACCGACATCGCCCGCCGCCACAACCTGCGTCTTATTGAGGATTCCTGCGAGACGATGTTCGCCACCTACCGCGGGCGCACGGTGGGTTCCTGGGGCGACATCGGCTGCTTCTCCACGTACATCGCTCATTACATCGTCACGGGAGTGGGCGGTCTGGCCACGACCAACGACCCGGAACTCGCGGTTCTGCTCAAGAGTCTGATGAACCATGGCCGCGATGCCATCTACCTGAGCATCGACGACGACGAAACCAGCGACCGCGAAAGTCTCTATCAGATCGCGGCCCGGCGTTTCCATTTCGTTCATCTGGGTCACAGCTTTCGCTGCACCGAGTTCGAGGCGGCGATTGGATTGGCCCAGCTGGAAGACAAGGACGCCATCATGGCTCGGCGCTGCGCCACGGCCGCGTTTTACCGCGAGCGCCTGGCCGGCCTGAGCGAGTTCCTGCAATTGCCGACGGTTCCGCCCGACCGCGACCATGTCTTCATGCTCTTCCCATTGGTGGTGCGCGACGGCACCAAACGCGGCCTGATCAACTTCCTGGAAGAAAACGGCATCGAGACGCGTGATCTGTTGCCTTTGCTGAGTCAACCGATCTACCGCCGGCTGTTCGGCGATTTGGAGCCTGCTTATCCGGTGGCGCAGTGGCTCAACCGCGGCGGCTTCTATATCGGCTGTCACCAGCACCTCGATGAGGCGGCGCGGGAGTATGTCGTCGACAAGTTCTACGAGTACTTCAAACGCGCCCGTCGGGCGGAGCGAGCCGCCTAAGACAGGGATCAGGGATCGCAGTACTCAGTACTCAGTACGGACTCCTGACCTCCGTATTGGTGAGGCGTCCTAGACACGGAACACGGAAGGATCGGAGGCAGAGGATGAAGCTGATAGTGGTAATTCCGACTTACAAGGAAGCCGCCAATATCGGCACCATCGTGGGGCGTGTCCTGGCCGCCGATCCGAGTTATCATGCGCTGGTCGTGGACGATAACTCGCCCGATGGGACGGCTGGACGTGTGGCCGCGCTGGCGAGGCGCAACCCCCGCGTTCATCTGCTGTTGCGGCGCATGGAGCGTGGCTTCGGCACGGCGGTGCGGGACGGCTTCGTCGAAGCGCTCCGTCTCGGAGCTCAGCTGGTCGGCCAAATGGATGCAGACGGCTCACACGACCCGGGCATGTTCCGTGACATGGCCTCTTGCATCCGTCAAGGAGACGCCGATGTTGTGATTGGCTCGCGCTACGTCGACGGCGGCCACATCGAGGGTTGGGGGCCCTTCCGGTACGCCAACAGTAGCGTCGCCAATCGGCTGGCGCGCTGGGTGACGCATCTGCCGGTCGCCGATGCCACGAATGGCTTGCGCCTGTTCCACCGCGAGGTGGTGGAGGAGATCCAGCCGTACACCTGGCTCTCTCGTGGCTATTCGGTCATTTTCGAGACAAATTATCGCGCTCACCGCGCGGGCTTCCGTCTCTGCGAGTTGCCCATCACCTTCCATGCACGAGAGGCCGGAGCGTCCAAGATGGGGTTGCGCGAGATCGTGCGTTTCTGTTGGTTTCTCTTCAGCTTGCGCCTCCAGCCGGTGCCCATGCACTCCCCACGCCAAACCGCACGCGCGGCCTGATTCACGATGAAGCAGTTCCCACAGAATGCAGTGCCCGCTCGGTTCCCAGCGGTTCGCACAATCTTCCGGAACGGTTCACCGCTGCATCTCGATCACCTCCACGATCTGGTGCCGAACCGGGCCGCGGAAGGGCGGAAACCTGTCACGGTCCGCGCGGGCCCGCGCGCGCTGCGGAGAGTGCAGGGCGATGCGAGCGTCCGCGGCGCTGTCGAACAGGAAACGCGCGATCATGAAGACATCCCCGTCGACGGTGCGCTCGATCGCGATCGCGCGGATCCCGGGGAAGGTCCAGACGATCGGGACGTGGTGCTCGAGGTAGTAGCGGAGAAACGCCTCGGGATCCTCGGGTTGGCCGTCATAGATGACCAGGATGGCCGCGCTCATCGCACATTCCCCCATCTCTTCCCGTTCGAGCTTCAGCCGAGGTAATCTTCCAGCCTGACCTTGCCCCAGGAGATCGGCCAGGCGCGCTCATAGTCCTTGCGCTCCGCGGCCCGGTAGGGTACCGGCTTGGTAGCGTCAATACCCCACTTCCCCACGACCGACGGGTAGCGGGTTGCCGCAGTGTCCGGAAGCGCGCCGAGCACGGGGCGGGCACTGGGATCGAAAATGAAGCCACGCGCATTGCCGATGGTAATCACGTCCCGACTGGGATCGACCCGTGTCGCCAGAGCGTAGTGCACGTCCCGGTAGTCATAGATATTGATGTCCGGGTCCACCGCGATGACCATCTTGGTGTTGGACCACGGCGAGCCCAGCACGGCCAAAAGGGCGTCAGTCACCTGCCCGTCCAGGTGCGGCTCGACCTGGATAATTACCGATAAGGAGCCGCCTCCCTGAGGGAAGTGCACGTCGTGAACGCGGATGCCCAGCGCTCGCAAGCGTTCGTACAGGATGGCCTCGTGGAAGAGGCGCGGCATCTCCTGGTGGTCGGTGAAGGGAGTCATCTGATGGTTGCGATAGACCGGATCCTTGCGCCGGGTGATGGCCGTCACCTCGAACACGGGCTGCTGGGACGCGTACGGCGTGAACAGCATGGTCGGGCCGGGTGAGGGGCCATCTTGCGCGGTCTGGGTCGGGCTGACGTAGCCTTCGAGGACGATGGAGGCATCGGCAGGGACCACCAGATCGACCGTCCGGCAGCGGGTCACCTGGCCCACCTGGCCGGTGATCGCCTCGAACAGCTCCAGCTCCCACCAGCTCTCGTGCGGATGGGAATAGCAGCTGGCCAGCTCCCAGGCCGGATGGGTTCCGATGGCAACCGCCTGGGGCATGCGAGTCCCGGCGGCGCGATGCTTGGCGAGGATGCGGATGGCGGTTGGTGTGACGAACGAGGTGACCATCGTGTTCCGGCCGAGCACGCCGCAGCGCGGGAACATGGCGTTGTACTGGCCCGTTTCGGGATCGCGGTGGACGGCAAAGCTGGTGGTGTAGGGATACGGGTCCCGATCGGTGTGGCGGACGACGGGGAGCGTAGCCAGGTCGATGTCATCGCCGGTAACAACCTCCTCCTGGCAGGGGCCGCCCTCCACCTCTTGGAGGGGTCGCGGGCCCGCGCGGAGGACCTCCGCCAGGCGGGGAACGACCTGGGTAGGCTCACAGCCAAGGACCCGAGCCTGCGCTTGGCGGTGGACGAACAGGTTATCAACGAGGCGGAAACGCGGATAATGAGACAGGTTATGGAAGACGATCGTTTCGGCAGCCTGTGCCACCAAGGCGCCCACGTCATCGAGCTGGACGGGCTTGCGGACCTGGATATGTGCTCCCTGGTGAGCGGCCAGAAAACTGTGCAGATCGAGCATAGCGGTAATGTTCGTAAAATGTTCGGACAAAGATTCTCTCTAATAAGCCCGATCCCTGAGCCCGACGCGCCAGCGAGGGATGCTGTCCTCCCTCGCTGGCGCGTCGGGCTCAGGGATCGGGCTTATGAGGATTTCATCCGCTTGTCGGACCCGGCGAATAATCGGCCCAGCAGCGGTAGGCCAGGACAGGGTCTTCGAGCGGCACGTTCATGGCCACGTGCATGATGTTGTACATTTTCCAGAACCCGACGAGTGTCACGATCTCCATCACTTCTTGTGGCGTGAACTGCTCGGCCAGCCGGGCACGCAGCTCGTCGGAGACGCCGGCCGGGTCACGGCTAGTCTGGCGCACGAACTCCATCGCCACCGCCTCCCGCTCATCCGCCGGTCCTTCCGGAGCCAGAACCCCCTTCAAGAGCTCGTCGCCGTAGCCCCAGCGCCGCTCCAGTGTCGCCGCGTGATGAGTCGTGCAGTAGGAGCACTCGTTCTCCCAGCTGGCCAGCAGGGCCAGGCGGTACTTGAAGTGCTCGCTCAGGGCGTTGCGCTCGTCGCGCATCAGGGCGTTGTTCAGCTTGCAGAGAAACTCCGCGACCCAGGGCACGTGCAGATAGAGCTTGATGGCGTTGGGAAAGAAGCCCATCCGGGCGATGTAGTAATGGATCTCCGGCCGAACGTGGATTGGGACGTGTTCGAGGTTATCGCCAAGCGGCGGATAAGGAATAAATGCCTCCGAGCGGCCTTCTTTAGCAATCTGGCGCGCCAGCGGGCTGGGGGAGTCGTTCTTGGTCTCGGTCGGGCTCATGGTCTGCTCCTCGCGCATGAGGGCGCT
>JBGQLF010000029.1:0-17974 GCA_041499985.1 Gemmataceae bacterium | reverse complement strand
GCAAATCGTTTTCGAGATGGCAATCATCGCATATGATCTGTACGCGATCTGTCCGAGTCCCGCGCTGGGCTACCGACCACTGACCACGACAGGGCACCGTGGACTAGCATTGTCTGGGATGTTGGGTGTCTGGTTTGTGCGGGGAAGCGGCGGCGTGAGCGGGGGCGGGGTTGAAGTGGCAACTGGTGTACCAGGGGGTGGTACCGGCCCACCGGCCGGACCCCCCAACGGCCGGCCTCACGCGAGTCACATACACCGGCTGGAGTTTTTCACCAAAAAACACCGCAAAGAAATTGACTCGCCAGATTATTTTCTGAGGGAGGGACAAGGGCCTTTGCTAGCGGCTTCTGCACTTATTCCCGGAAGAGCCGTCCTGATTCGCACGCGGGCAGCTTGCTGGTTGACGCCGGTGAGTAGCCGCACGTTTCCCCTGCCAAGGCTCCGGTTTGGCGCTTGACAGCGATTTCAAAGTGCTGTCCAATGCTCGGAACCAAACGCTGAGAATTGCTGGTCCATTGCGGCGTCCCGGCTCGCCCGAATCCAAGCGGGGTAGACTGCGCTGGGTGCGAGGCTAGCGGTTTTTATCAGTTAGCCGAATTAGAAGTTTGGCAGCTGTGCCGATGCGGCATGTACTGGGAGGGTCTAACGATGTCCCCGTTCTTGACAGATGAGATATTCTGGATGTGGGCGATCGCCATTATCGCGGTGATTACGAGCGGATTCTTCGCACATTTTGCTCCCAAAGAGTCACCGCCTTGGCTCTACATCCATCGGCTGATCATCGGCATCTGGACTCTCGGCCCGCCTATTTTCTATCTTGTAGATGCCCAGAGGCGGCTTATGAATGACACGCCTCCAACCGAGGTCCAGAAATACTTCCTCGACGCAGCCACGAAGTTCTGGGCCGCGGTATTGGTATTTCTTGCCGGTATCTATACGAGCGCTCGGTGGTTGAAGTGAAAACTGGAGCCGACATAACGATGACGGCAAGTTGAGGTACTGCTCGCCAAGTCTGTCTCGACTCTGGGGCGTGAGACCCTGATGCGTGAGCGAGTGCAGCTCCTGTTCGCCCCTACTCACCTCCGCCGCTGAAAGTCGGCGACCGCGCATTCTGCCTTGGCAGGGATTGCGAAGTGGTTGTAACGAGCTGGACCGACAACCGCATTCCTTGGTCGCGATGTCGCGCCCTTGGCACGACGCATCAAGCGTCACGGCAGATCGGTAGTATGGGGCAGGCACTGTTCGCGTCGCCCGTACCGCCGAAGCAGCCGAGCAAGCGAATCTTCACCGGGCAATCCGCGAAGCCCTTCCACCAGAGCTTGCTGCGCCGCGAGCCAGGTCTCTCCTGACGCCTCCTGGATCGGGCCGGACTTGCATGTGGGCAACTTGCAGGAATCACCACTACTTGCGCCCGACCAACTCCTTGTACTGCTTTGTGGTAATGCGGATGTACTCGGCAGTGCCGTTGGCAAGCCGCCGCATGCTGGCGGACAGGTCATGGGCACCACCCAGGATGAGTAAGCAGCATGGGCCGCTGGCCAATGCCCGCCTTACCTGACCGTCGTGGCGCGCTTCCAGTGTTGCCGGGTCGTGTCGTAATTGGCCATCTGACCTGACCGGATTCGTCTGGTCCAGCAATTCCTCATCGTCCAGGGGGCCGACTTCGATTGCGCCGGCCATTGCCAACCGGCCAGCGGCGCCGTACGGGAGTAGTTGCAGCCGGTGCTCCCGAAGCAGTGCATCAACCTCCCGGTCCAGGGCGGGCGATTGACCGCGCACTGTAGCCTGTTGCTCCTGTAAGGTGGCCAGCCGCACGTCGGTACTGCGAAGCGCAGAGAGGACTTCGTGGTAGGCCGTCGATCCGTTGGGAGTGAGGCCCTCCAGCAGCACACGTCGTAGCCCGTGATGCTTGACCAGGCAACGGAGCAGCGCCGCCTGCTCAAGCTGGACCAACTCGACTTCGAGTAACCGCTCACGGTGAAAGGGGTCGATTTCCAGCTCGGTCGGGCGGCGTCCGATGGCTTGCTGGACATCCAGGGCGTAGAGATCGCGGGGCACGTAATGCCAGTCTCGCAGATGGACGAGGCGATGCGTCGGCTTTGTGGCGCTGACCAGGACATCGACCGCAGCAACACCTGGTAGCTGACGCAAGAGGTCTACAGCCGATATGTTCAACTCGTCGAGCTGTCCGGCTAATAGAGGGACATAGGCATCAACGGCTTTGTCGCTGAGCAGCCTTTGCTCCTCAACTTGCCGATCCAGCCGCCGGAGGCGTTCCTCAGCGTCAGGTTGACTTCCGCCTTTTGAGCAGCCGGCCACGATAGGAACGAACAGCAGGAGCCAGAAGATCAGCAGTGGCTCACGCTGCGGCAGCCGCATCGGCTCTTCACCTCCAGCTTAGCATGCCCAAGGCTTTGGCCTGTTGGCTGGCTCGATACCACGCCTCAGCCTGTGTGGCTGCACGGGCCTCCAACACATTCTCGCCATTCACACCGCTGACGATCCTGACAATTCCGGTTGCTGTGATCACGCTCGTGTCGCCAACGGACCAGCCGGCACGGTGGAGGCGAGCAAAGGATTCATCAGAGGTGGGGAATGGGTGCATTGCCTTCCTGTGTGAAATAACCATCAGCAGTTTACCAACTTCGTCGCCAGCTTCACGCGGATTCTACCCGTGCATTTAGCCGCAACCACCGGTTGCTCCATGAGCGCGGGTTCTACTTGACAGGCGGATAAATGCGGCCCATGCTTGATTAGCTTGCATGACGGGCCTCGGTTTGACCTGCCTGATCTCCCTCCCTAGACGGCACCAACCTTACCCACAAATGCATCGTGTTTATCTCGTTTTTCGCTGGACCAGAAGGGACGTGAAAGTATGTTGTTTCGTATTTCTCAGAGCGTTGTGAATTTCCTGGAGCGTGAAGATGGCCCGACGGCGGTCGAATATGCGGTGATGCTGGCCCTGATCATCGTCGTTTGCATCACTGCCATCACCACCCTCGGCAGCAACGCCAAGAATACCTTTACCGGCGTCGCTGCCACCATCGGGTAACAAGCTTGATCGTGGCGGAACAGTTGAAGAACACACCGGCTTCGTCTTCTTCTAGGGGACGAGGCCGGTGTGTTTTATTGGATGACTGGAGAGCCAGTCCTTTAGCTGGAGGTATGCAAAAATGCTCCCTGACAGGTGCTTGGGAGCCAGAGAGCATTTGCGGAGGCTAAGCAAGAGCAGAGCCGTCCGCCATACCCTTGCTTCGCCAGCCCAATTAGTAGGGCGAACGGCGTGCCAGTTGCCTGGGAAATGCGTCATCCTGGGCAGCACGGCTCGCTGGGATGCACTCCACTGCCCCAAGCTCAGCAGTGTACTCGGTCGTGCAATCGTCTTCACGTCAATTGCGTCCGGCTCTCGCCCGGTGCAAACAGCGGCGCTAGAGAATGATGCCCGGCCTGCCGGCCTTGCTGCCGGCACTGCTCCTCCCTTGAGGGGGTCCCAGCTGGAGCAGTCCTCCGGTACCACAACCCTGCGTTGCAGCTGCGCCTCGGGGCCGGCAAGGTCGGGCAATGGGGCGGAGATGCTACGGCAGTCGCGATGGGAATTCCAGGTCAGCAGGCTCGGCGCAACAAAAAACCCCGCATCCCCATTGACGCGGGGTCTGTCACACCGTCTTCGGTCGCATTCAGTATCGGGTAGAAACACGCTTGGGTCAAGCAGAAGAAGCCACCACGATCCCTAGCGCAGATCGCGGGTGCTCGTCGTCACCGAGAGCTTCCCAATCAGGCTTCCGACGCTCGGCTTTTAACCGGCTCCCGCTCCGCACCGTTGTACCGCCTCAGCCGCTGAAGCAGCGTCGGGACATCGGAACTTGGGAAGCGTATTGAGACCGAGAAGAAGAAGTCAGCTGTCCCTTCATGCCATTCGTCCACGCAATCATCTTCATCGACTTCCCACTGGAGAGCGAAATCCTGGGGGTGAATATCATACTCCCAAAAGGGTGCCGACACTCTCCCGCTCTTGCTGTCCCAACCATGATGCATCCGGTTGTACAGTGAGTCGATCTCCTCCTCGTATTCCGCCACAACGTTGAGAAAACTGGCGGCGTCGTCCGCGCTGAGGAACTCGATCCACACGATTCCTGGCCTGTTCTCCTCACAGGAGTTCGTCGTGGCGATGTCAGCTTTCCAAATCTCTTCGATCAGTGGAGCAATCGCCTCGTCGATGTTGGCCGACCACTCACCGACCCGCACCCGCACCGTCTTGTGCCCAGGAACCGATGTGCCCCGTGAATTCATGCGAACTTCCCGAGTGAAAGCCTCTAAAGCTAGAACCGATGCCGGGATTCAACATACCCAAGCGCAACGATATCTGCAATCAACGATGCGTCAGTGACAGATGGGGCTTGGTTTGATGCCGTCGCCTGACCAGGACCAAGGCGAGACTGAACATCGCGAGGTTGCGCTTGTATGTCGCTTCTAGAAGCGCGACTGGTACTCGTCCGACCCAACGATGGTGGCAAGGACATCGGTGCTTTGCATTCCTTTCTTTAGGCCATTGACGAACAAGCTCAGTCCACCGTCCTCCGCAGCACGCCCCAAAAACCGCTGGTACAACCCTTGCACCAGGTTCTGGTCGAATTCGTCGCTCCCGAAGATCAGTTCGGCGATCTGACTGCGGGAAACGTCATTGGCCAGTGCCTGACTGAACACCGTTCGCCCAGTGGAATCAATGGGCCGACTCAAGGTATCTTGATAAAGCGCGCTCAAGAAACCGTCGTTGCTCCCTCCTCCCCTGTTTTGGAGGTATTCCGGAGAGCCAATGATGATTGCTTCCACTTGATTGACCGTACAGCCAGCGCCCAAGAAACTGACGAAGATGCCCAGACCCGCGGGGTCGGCTTCCCGATGGAGAAACTGTTGGTAAAGCCCTTGGACCAAGAGTGTCCTGTACTCCTGGCTGCCTAGAAGCCCTGCCAGCACTTGGGACACGTTGGTCCCGCCGTCCAAGAGGCTGACCCAGTGTGTCAACCCGGTGGCATCCACGGGACGTTGGAGCAAGTCCAAGTACAGCTGGGCCACATAGCGCTGGTGGAGGCGGCCAAAATTCACAGCCACACTGATCGCGCCCGTGGCAGAAGCGAAGGAACCGTTGGAACCTTCCGTGGCAGTCGCCGTGACGGTCAGGGTGAACGCGCCGGCGTCGGTTGTCGTAATCGTTAGACCTGCCAGCTGTGAAGCCGTCAGCATCCAGTTGCCATTTCCGTTGTTCGTCCCAGCAGACAGGAGTGCGCGGACTGGTACTCCCTGAACGGTAATGGTCAGGGTCTCCGAGCCGTCGGTGTCAGTCAGTGCTGCGGCAATGGTCAATGAAATCGGCGCGCCCGCATTGCCCCTCGCGTCGGCAACCGTCAGCCTCGGGGCGTCGGCCACAGCCGTAACAGCAACCGTGATGGTCTTAGTGTCTGACAGCGGCCCACCTGATCCAGTGTTGCCGAGGTCGTTGACGGAAAGGGTAATGGTGTCGGAACCGCTGTAGTTGGTGTTGGCGCGGTAGACCAAGCTGCTGAGGGCGTTGTTGACGTTCGTCAGCGAACCCCGGAAGGTCAGGCTGGGGTCTTGGCTGCCGTCGCCGACCGTGAAGGTCAGCCCAGTGGTGTTGGTCAGGGTAAGCATCCCGTGCAGGGCCGACAGGCTGATTTCTAAGTTGCCAGTGCCGACATCAGGATCACTGACGCTGATGCCACTGATGGTCAGGTTGGTGTCTTCGGCGACGGTTTGAGCGCCGGGCACGGCAGCGACTGGGGGCTTGTTATCGTCGAGTAGCTGAGAGATGAAGATTGGGCCGGTGCTGAGGTTATAAACTCCCGGACCAGGGTCGAAATCGGCAACGCCGCCAAAGTCACCCGTCGTGTAAATCTGTTCTGAGTCGTCAACCGCAATCCCCAGTCCTTGGACAAGGCTGTCTCCGCCCAGCTGCCGTGCCCAAACGAAGTTACCCATGCCGTCCAGTTTGGAGACAAAGGCATCACCCTGTGCGCCGCTGGTAAGGTTGAAGGTGCCCGCACCGGGGTCGAAGTCCGCAGTACCCACGAAAGAGCCAGTGGTGTACACATCCCCGGAAGAGTCCAGCGCCAAGCCCTGTCCTCCGTCTGCACCGGCTCCACCCATTTGGCGTGCCCAGACGAAGTTTCCCGAGCTATCGAGTTTCCAAACGAAAATGTTTCCATAATCGCCGGTGTTGCTGAGGATGAAAGTATCTGCACCAGGGTCGAAATCTCCTGTGCCCTTGAATGAGCCAGTAATGAAGGCATTCCCCGAACTGTCCACTGCGATGGCAGCGGCGCTGCCAATCACACTCCCAGTCACATTTCTTGCCCACACGAAGTTCCCTGAGGTGTCCAGCTTGGAGACGAAGAAGCTGTTGGAACCCGGTGTGCCAGTGAGGTTGAAAACTCCAGGACCGGGATCGAAATCGACGGTGCCGGCAAAACTACCCGTGGCGTACAGATTCCCCGAACCGTCCACTGCAATGCCGCTGGCCAATGTCTGACCGTTGTCGCCAATCTGTTTAGCCCAAACCAAGCTACCGGAACGGTCGAGTTTAGCGAAGAATTCGCTTTGGGAACCGGAACTGGTTAGGTCAACGGGATTCGGACCTGGGCCAAAATCAAAGGTGCCGCAAAAACTTCCTGTGAGGTACACATTCTCCAGACCATCCACCGCGACGCTTGCATTACTATAAGTAGAACCAGTGGTTCCACCAAGCTGGCGTGCCCAGATGAAATTGCCCGTGCTGTCCAGTTTTGAGATGAAGACGCTCAGGTCGCCGGGGCTGGTGAGGTTGAAGACTCCAGGACCGGGATCAAAATCGACGGTGGACTGGAAATAACCCGCCGTGTAAACATTACCCTCCGAGTCCACCGCAATGCTGCGTCCTTCTTCTTCGCCGGCCCCACCCATGCTGCGCGCCCAGATCAGCGACCCTGTCGAGGAATACTTGGCGACGAAGACATCGTGGCCGCCTGCGTTGGGCAGATTGACCGATCGGGGTCCAGGATCAAAATCGAGGGTCGTACCTACGAATGACCCCGTGATATAGACGTTGCCCAGATGATCGGTCGCGATGGCGTTTGCAGTGCCACCAGTGCCCACCAGGCTCAGTGCAAAGCCGAAGTCCCCCGCAAGCAAGGTTCGGTCTTCAAGTGCCTCCACCATCGGCTTCAGGGACAGCGACCGCTGGCCTGAATCTCGGCAGCGACCAGCCCTGTTAGCAAGAAAACTTCCACCAAGTTTGGGCAAAAGGGGCATACTGCACTCCCGGCTGGAACAACCGAATTCTGCCTGGCCTGAAATGATTGGCCCGACCACGCGCTGCCTCAGAATGGGCTGGGACGCGGAACAAACCATCTAAAACCTAGATCAGAAAAAGGGAGTTGTCCAATCCTTGAAGAAAGTGTGCGCAAGCAGAAGCCCCACTGCCGGTCGTCTTGACTTCCGTGAGCTTCCTTTGCTTCGTGGCTTCACTCGTGGCGCAGACGCGGACCTCAGCAATCCAGTGGATTGGGGTGATGCCCTCGGTTGGAATGTCTATTCCTAGGGGTCCAGAATAGGAACACGACAGTTCCTTCTTGCCTTTATCACTCAGTCCTCTATAATTGATCTGTATCATCTACAGGCAGAACCATCGCCGCTTCTGCCAGGAGTGCCATCCGCAGCCGTAGAGCTGCCTCCTGGGGAGGTCGGTATGATTATTGCAAGCGTGCGTGGCTGGATTGCTGCTATTGAGAATGCCTACCACCAGGCTCTGGTCAAGCGAACTGGCGACCAGACATTTCATTCGCTCGGGACCTCTCCCTGTCCGGCGCATCCCGGCTGAGTCTGGGTTGTGCATGGTGCTCAGGTTGAGCACTATCTCTGGGAAAAAGTGGACCCGCAAAAGCTCGCTGATAATCTGGTCGGGGAAATGCTGCCGTGGAATGTGTCAGCATGAGCACCACTCATCCCCAACCTCTCCGCGTCTTGGTTGTCGATGACCAAATTGCCGTGGGCGATTCTGAGGCGATGCTTCTGCAACTCTGGGGCTACGAAGTGCGCGTGGCCTACTGCGGCCAAGTCGCCCTTGAGCTAGCCCAAGTCTACCAGCCTGTCATCGTTCTCTGCGACCTGGGGATGCCCGGCATGGATGGCTTAAGCGTTGCCCGCCATCTGCGCGAGCAACTTGGAATGAAGCACGCCTTTCTGGTGGCCATCACGGCGTATGGCAGTCCCGAAGACTTCGCCAGTACCCATGATGCCGGCTTTGATGAGCACCTGGTCAAGCCTGTTGACCCCAAGGTTCTGCACGACTTATTGCACGCCAGGGAATCGGCAGCGAAAAGGCATGCGAATTGGGAGCCAGTCACCAGGCATCCGGTTCTTGGTCCCGCTGACCCAGGATGCTTCCAGGCGACGCCGAGTGGAGACTGAGGACGACCGGGCCTATGGGACGAGCAGCTACCGGGCGGCGTCTTTGATCGCACGCTTCAGGGACTGCCACGACCTGGGGGCCTCGTATCCGGACTCAATGTAGCAGGCTTGACAGGCATGCCCCAGGGCATGCTCCCAGTCCTCCTCTTCGGCCGCGCTCACTGCTTTCTGGGCCTCTTGTGCGGCGCGGTGGGCATCCGATTCGATCGCCTCCAACCACCGGGACACAGACTCCCACTCGTCGATCAGCATGCCCGCACAGAGACGGCGAGCCATCGGGCCGCGCACTTCGAGGCGACAGCCTTGGTCTTCGCCCAAACGCACCACGCCACCCCGCAGTCGGACATACTCGGCCCTGTCCACCAAGGAAGCTTCCTCGCCGACCGTAATGTCCCCGTAGGCGATTCGGTCCTCCGCGATCGCATGCCAGCGTTTGGCCCTCTGCTGAGCCACGCTGGCAGAGATGCTCTCCAAGTCCAAGCCCAGGCTGCCGTAGTGCGTGGGCCAGTTGCAGCCGAACCACTGTCCCTGAGCTTCATCGTAAGCCGCGTAGATGTCGTTGATCGTTGTCATTGCTGTACTCCTGGGAGCGCCGAGAGAATGGACTGTGTCGGGCAGCACGAGTTGCCGTACGGGGACCCAGGCCAGACCGTGCCCGCGTGCCCCTTTGCCGTACGCGAATCGAAACGGGCCTGTGCCCCGCCAGCACACCACATTGAGTGTGCCGGTACTCGGGAAAGGGGACACGAGTCTGGGTGGGCATCTCCGTGCGCCCGCGGACGAGAAAGAACGTCCTACTCCGCACGCTCGATGTCCGCCCGATCCGAAGGACGCTCTGAGGAAGTGGATGGCATCAGGAATGAAGAGTCACGCCGGTGTTGTATACACTTCCACGATGAATATCCATCCTTGGATGGAAGAATCGTTCCTCATGACCGGCAAGGTTGAGCAAACGGCAAAGATGGGACGGCGGTCGCGATGGGAAATTCCAGGTCAGCAGCAGCGGAAACAAGTACACCCCCGCAACCTCTCGATTGCAAAGGGTGTTGGATCGCCGACCGATGACGATGCATCCTGCGTCTACGTGGTTCCGGTGGGGCAGTGCGCTCGCGTCGCACTGCGGTGGCAGTGAGATTTGGTTCCAGTATCGACCAACGGAGCGGAGCGGATCGGCTTGAGCAAATCACTCCGGACTCCGCCAATGAGACGGCAGAACCTAGCCCAAACTCACTTCCTCTTCGCCGCCTTGCTGGCCAAGTCTGCCACCGTTACCGCTTGCAGCTGCTGGCGGGTCTGTTCCATCGTCTTCTCCATCAGCGCTTGAAGCTTCAGCTCCAGCGGCGCCGTACCTTTGCCCTCAATCGCTGGTGCATAGCCATGCAACGGCCCTTCTACGGCCTCGACCGCCTCCAGGAGCGTAATCTTGGTTGCTGGCTTCGCGAGGCGATACCCGCCGCCTGGACCTCTGCTGGACGCCAGAATACCACACTGCGCAAGCGGCTTGAGTACCTTGGGAAGGAAACGATCGGGGATGCCGCGAGCCTTGGCGATGTCGTGGGATGCGGCAGAGTGGTTGTCATCCTGCTCGGCCAAGTGAGCCAGAGCATGCAGGGCGTGGAGACTGGCACGAGTGAGCTTCATGAGCTTTTCCTTCTGGAGAGCGGCCGTAGCTGCCAGCGGGAACCACCGCTGAGGTGCCGCCAGCATTCGGCCGGACGACCTCAACGTTTGGGCAACGGACAGCACACAGACTGTTGGAATGCTTTCCTTCGGTGGGGACCAGCGTCCATCTTTGCGAAGGCCGATCCTAGGCGCCCATCGGGGCGGGCAAGTATCGGCATTCTCCCAGAGTGCATTACAAATCACTAGCTAAAAAGTCCAAAAGGGAACCTGTGAAGAATGTTCGGCAATTGGCATCCACGGCTGAATTGATTCCGGGCCAATCGTGACTCAGACTTGTAGAATGTCTCTTCCGGGAGAGCCGAAGTGGGGTCATTACTCCCGCACAGGTCTTTTTCGTTCCAGGTACGTAGCTCTGACACGAGTTTGTGGCACCGGGAGTTGATCCAGTTTGAACCGCAAGGGAGAGCAGTACCGATAGACGGGCTACGTATCCAGCATCATGAGGCGCCATGACGGAGCAAGCTTTCTCGTTGGAATCTGAAACTGATCGCGTGGCGGTAGCAACCGACCGGCGAATCGAAGTCCGCTACGCCACACATGTGTCTGCTGCCTGTTGCGATCTGCTTGCCGAGCATTCTCAAGGCAAAAGTTGGGAAGAAGCATCGGTGCGTGATGTATCGACCCGCGGAATCGGCTTCCGCGTCGCTCACGCCCCGGCACCTGACGAACTAGTCGTTCTGCATGTAGCGTGGATGGATCATCTCCTCTGGGCCAGTGTCGCTCATGTCTCGGAACTGCCGGATGGACGACACTTTGTCGGTTGCCAATTCATAGAGCCTTTGACTGATCTGGAGCTAGAAGCGTTACAGTAGAGGTGCGGATGGAGTGTAGAGGATCGCACACAGTATCGGGCGGGGGTACGCTCGGGTCAAGCAGAAAAGCCACAGCTCATATTACCTATCCTTGTTCGCTCCGTGGGGGGCGCTTTCGCCCATGATTGGAGGCGCTGTTGTCCCCCTGTGCACTGCTGGCATTCGCATTCCATCCGAGGTCGGTAGCCCTCATGGCCGCAACGGCGACAATAGCGGTCGCTTGTCGGAATCAGAGTGCGACACCAACTGCACGCTATGGACAGAATCATGGGGTATCTCCTAGTGCACTGCAAGGACGTTGACCACTGGCGATCGTGGCCGCTCTCGGAGGGACCGATCGTGGGACTACTTCTCCATCGGCCGGTTCGACACACCCCTTTGGAAGGGGTGGGCAAGTGTTGGCATTATCCCAATCGGCACCAGGAATCGCCAGCGAAAAAGTCTAAAACGGAAACCGGGAAGAAGGTTTGGGAGCAGAACAACAAAGGCGGCCACGAACGTTGCGATGTCGCCTCTGTGTATTGCCCGCCAATCTTGCCCCAGGGAGTGCTGCACTGCTCGCGGTGCTATTTTGCGATCTGCGAGGGGTGCGGCGATAGCCTCGGTGAGTGAACGGCGGACGTGGGGATGTTGGACTGGCTCTACCTAGAAGGTGCCGACGAAGCCTACTATGATCAGGTAGAGTGCCGATCTGGTTTGCCCACAGGCAAGCGCCAGACGAACCGTTTAGGACAAGGCACTGGGAGAGATGAGCAGCTTGGAATGGGTTGCACGAGGATAAAGCCATGAGCAGAGACAACGAATTACGCCAACACCTCCTATACCTGCTCCAAGGCGGTGGTGCGCACCTGGACTTTGAGGCGGCGATCGCCGGCTTACCCGTGGAGTTGCGCGGAGCCAAGCCAGCGAGTTTGCCGCATACCCCCTGGCGACTCGTGGAACACATGCGAATCGCGCAATGGGATATCCTGGAATTCTGCCGGAACCCGCGCCATGTCTCCCCGCCGTTCCCCGAGGGCTACTGGCCGGTCGGCGATGCTCCTGCTAATGCGGACGCCTGGGACCGATGTGTGGCTGCGTTCCGCACTGACCTTCAGGCTATGCAGGACTTGGTGGCGGACCCGGCGACGGACCTGTTGGGTCCAATCCCGCACGGCGACGGACAGACGATTCTGCGCGAAGCCTTGCTGGTTGGGGACCACAATGCCTACCACTTGGGGCAGCTGGTGACGGTGCGGCGACTTTTGGGCGCCTGGCCGGTTGACGAAGCGAATCGCTGAACTGCCAGAGCAAGATCGGAGGAACTGCGCCGGGGGCGAGGGGAAGGGAGCAAAAGAGCAAAGGCGACCCCGAACATGCGAGGTCGCCTCTGTGGGTTGCCTGCTGATCTTGCCCCAGGGAGTGTTGCACTGCTCGCGCTGCTATTTCGCGATTTGCGAGGGGTGTGAGAGTGGCGATGGCATTCGAGAATGAACACCATGTGGGTTCCCGATTGAAGTTTACCCGCGACCAGCGTGACGCTCCGTTACAGACAGAATCGAGTAGATTATGCCCAGAATAAGCCCAGTCACGGCCATCCACTTGGCTTTCTGCCTCTCCGGCTTGAACGTGCCAAGACCGATGGCACTGAAGACGATCCCCAGAATCGGAAGAATGCCGATGAAATAAAAGGGAATGGAAGCAAGTCCCAGAGCGAAGCCGGCCGCGGCCATCCCGTTAAATGGCTTACTCGGATCAGCGGGAGATGTAGGCAAAGCTTGCCCTGTCGCGAACCGCTGACTTGCCGCGCTAGGTTGTGCCTTGTCAGAAGAATGGGGTGCGATGACAAGCTCAGCCTTCAGGATCGGCTCACCGACTCCGGCCTTGGGCCTCTGCCTTCGCTTCTCCTGCGCCTGCTTCCGCTCCTCACGGTAGACGGTATTCTTTGGGTCGAGACGGATAGCGTCGCAGTAATCGGCAACCGCCCTGTCAAAATCCTCCAGTGCTTCGTAGACGTTGGCACGGGTTTGGTAAAAAAGGCTCTCATCGGGCTTGGCGCGGATCATCTCGCAGCAGTCGGCAAGGGCCAGACGATGGTCCCCCAATTTGAGGAGAGCTTTGGAGCGTAGATAGAGCGCATCGGTGCTTTGGGCCTCTTCTCGTAGGGCGTTGTTGGCACAGGCAATTGCTAAATCATAATCGACATCTAGGTATGCAGCGCGACCCTGCCTAATGCTATTCGCGACCTTTTTGGCATTTGCCCACCCCTCGTCCTCTCCTGCGAGGCGGCACAGAGCAATGACAAACACCACGACGAGGACGATACCGGCTACTCCCATCGCAATGAGAAACAACCGGGAGAGGACGGCTTCAGGTACTCCCATCGTGCAATTCGCCTTAACGGGTCCACAGCGCGCTCGGTTACGGGAGCATACGTCGTTGACTGGGCCAGGTCAAACCAGCGACCCGCAGTAGATGTGCTGAGTTCACCGAGACAGGTCGGTATGACGACCGAAAAGCCCCTGTCAGCAGAGAAACGATGGCTGGTAACGATCAAGCGAGAGCAGCCTAGTTCGTTATCGGGTGGGCGAACCGGTATTCAAAATCTGGTCTACTTCGTCGGGCCACATGAGCAGAGGCATCGGGTCCTGTTGAAGAAATGCGAGAGTCCCCTGTCCTATCCCATCCAGCCCGAGGAGATGGAGAAGGAGCGGGAGTAGAATGCGAAGGAGCGGGAGGAGGTTAGGGAGGCGATTGGGAAGAACGGGATCGACTGTGGAGTAAGAGAACAAAAGCAACCCCGACCATTGCGAGGTCGCCTCTGTGTGTTGCCTGCGATTGCCAGGCTCGTGTGGAACCTGAAACCGAAGAAGGCGACGTGAGCAACTCGGCCGCGACTGCCTCTTGCCCAGGTGTTCGCCTTCTTAGCCGCCAATTTGGGCAAGCTACCGGCCGGTTCGTCGCCAGCTTTGGATGGGAGATTCGCGCAGGCGAGCGAGCACATGACTGCGATTGGCAGCCGCCCTGAGCGGCGCCGAAGGAGCCAGTCTTGCCTCCCCATTCATTTCTCCGCTCCACCCAACTCCTTGCCACTGGTTGGCCCTCGCGTCGCAGATGCCAGCACCAAGTCGCCAGCCTGAGATGCAGTGATCACGTCCCCTGTTGGGAATCGGCTTACCCTACAGCCAGCTTCTTCACGTATCAGGCACCGGCTGAATTCTTTTTCTTGAGCGAATTGACTTCTGGTGTGTTGGAGCACAACCTTTCCAGTTGAGCTACGACACGAATGGGTGCCCCAACCGCCGATTCGGCATCATGGAGTATGTGCTAAGTTTGCCAGAGGCGCGGCATACACGGAACAACTCCTTTCGCCGGAGCGGGTCATGAAAGCCGGATACTTGGTCGGACTTCTCGTTGCCAGCTTCATCTTGGGCCTACCAGTCGTTTTCTGGAAGGCAACCTCTGACAGCCCTTCTGTCCGGCACACAAGTCGTGCTGCTGAACCAACTCGTGCTGCTGAACCAACGGTTTCGGAAAACCCAAAACTGGAGAGGCTTTATCAGCGAGGCAAAGAGGCGATGAAGACCAAGGATTTTGACCTCGCCATTTCTTGCTTCGGTGAGATAATCCACACCGATCCCAACTACCGAGATGCCCAGCTTGACAGAGGGTCGGCGTACGTGGCAAAGGGGCTTTTTCAAGACGCCATCGCTGACCTCACAGAAGTCCTCAGCAGAACCCCAGATAACAGCATGGCCTTTACTTGGCGCGGAGTTTGTTATTTCGACAAAAAGGGTTACGAAAGAGCCATCGCGGACTACAGTGACGCCATTCGGATCGACGCCAAGAATGGTGGGGCTTACTGGGGAAGAGGCGATTGCTATCTTGCAAGAAAGCAGCACGAGTATGCAGCCTCTGACTATACACAAGCACTTCGCTTTATATCAAATAATGCTGATCTGTATGCATCACGAGCGGACGCTTGGATGGGCATCCAAGATTACCGATCTGCTATTCAGGATTGCAGCAGGGCTTTGGAAATCGCTCCAGAGAACTGTAGGGCATACGGAACCCGAGCGGCTTGCCATTTGGCGCTTGGCCATTGGGAGGATGTAGTATCAGATGCAAACGAAGTTATCAGAATGAACCCAAAGAATGAAGCCGCCTATGAATGCCGGGAATTGGCAGTGCAAAAGATGGGGTTGCGCACATTCAGCATCAAGGCAGATATCGACGCGGCAGTTGACAGCCTCGCTCCCCGTGCCCGCGTGGATGTCATATCTGCCAGACAGGGCCAGGATGGAAAACCTACTTCAAGTATCCTCTTACAGAATGTGCCCGTGCTGCAAGTGATTGATGTTCCAGAGGCTAACTACACAAAGATTGGCTCGGCCAAGATAGTTACATTAGTAGTCACAGACGAGCAAGCAGTTTTGCTAGCGGTAAGCAGCGAGTCAGGAACCTTTCGATTGTTTCCGACTGGAATGCGGGCTGTCAGAATAGCAGTCAGCCTGGACACGGTCATCGGTACTCGTGTGCTGCCCAATTCATGCGTAGACATCGTTTCCGCCAACCGAGACGAAAGCGGTGAGAATCCCTCAGTGGTCATCATGCAAAACGTCTTCGTGCTCGCTATTGAGACTAGCTCTCAGCAGTCTGCCGATAGGAACGCCGCCGGTGCTAGCACGGTAACGCTCGTGGTGACGCCGGAGCAGGCCAGGAAGCTTGCGCTGCTACGCTGCTTTCGTGTGATTCCGAGGCAGATGGACAAGAATCAGGGCGGTCTGTCCAGGAGCATGCATAAGGGGATGCGGGCCGTGGGAATCAAGGTCAACGTGGACACCACAGCCGGTGGCTTTATCCTGCCCAATTCGCGCGTGGACATCGTTTCGGTCGTGCGGCGCGGCGATGGAGACACGCAGTCGAAGATCATCCTGCAAAACGTCCTCGTCCTGGCCGTGGATACGACCAGTCAGCGGCCCGATGACCGGAGCGCTATCGTGGCCAGCACCGTCACGGTGTCAGTTACGCCGGAACAGGCCGAGAAGCTGAGCCTGGCCACAGAAATGGGAACCTTGCGATTTACTCTGAGGCAATAGGAAGCTGAGTCCGTAAACTACCAGTTGGATTTGCTGGCTTGCTACCCCATGCGTGCGTGGGGTAAGTGCGATGCCAACCTTGGACCAGCAATGGGATGCTTGCGGCGATTTGGCGCGCATCCTCAGCGTCGGGTGTTGATCACGGCTAGCTTCCCGGCCGGTCGAGTCGAGATGGGCAGCCAGGTAGGCTACCCCAGAACGCGCCAGGATCGCTGGAAACGCCCCGAACCGCTCAGGGTGGTCTGGGCCATCTGAGGGCTGCGGAGCGCACCTACGGGCCAGGAAAGCTTGTTCTGTGTTGATTGGCAACCATCCTGGGCAAGTCTCTTGCTGAGAGCAGCGCACCGTCCAGGATCGCCGCCTCGTCGGGCTGCACCGTCGCGCAGTCGAACTAGCATTGGGCTTGCTGCTAAAGCACTTGGGGCCAAGTGATGTCGGGTTGGGCCAAGTCCGCCAGGTGGCCGAAGAAGCTGAGCTGCCACAATTCTTGACCGTCGGGAAACTGCCGTGGTAGACTCAAGTTTCCTTCAGGTATGAGCAAGCGTTAATGGATGGTGCAGGCGAGTGTTCGCGGGCTGCTCGCACGAGGTGCAAGACCACTCCCAAGAGGACCTGTGAGATGCCGACTGACGACATGGAACTCGATCCTTTGTACTACAAGCCGATCTCCATGAAGGATGAATCAGGACAAACCTTTTACTTCCGACTTGCCGATGTAACGGATTGGCACTTGCCCGACCTAGACGCCAGGACTTTGAGCTTTATCCATGTCGCCCGTTTGCCCAATGGCGTCTGGGTGATGTGCTGGGAAGCCCTTCTGTCCGAGACGATATGGAAGGCTGAGACGATCACGGATGCTGAAGCAGTAAGATGGCTGCAAGCCTCTGGCTACGATCCGCCGGAAGATTTGGAGGCCGTTTTCGGTACCAAGAACCTCGGTAAGGTACCTCCACCCTTAGCCAATGCATTAAGGGGACGCGAGGCAGATACGCCTTCGCCTGCGAACGCTTCGTCATCCAGCATGCTGCCCAGTGATCAATGCTCGCCACACCATCCGCCCGACGATGGCCAGGCGAATGGAAGGTCAAACGAGGGAGACAGTGGGCAAGCCGAAGGAACCGGCAGCGGTAGCGCGCAAACGAATACTAAGCGCAAGAAGCGTGGCCGTCCACCTTGTTGCAACCTGCAACGTCGCGGGCACCTCTTCAACGATTGGAAAGCCTCAGGTTATCCCAAGATTGCTGATTTCGCTAGAGCGCGCGGCCTAAACACGGCTGAGGTTACAAAAGACATCAATAACCACGGGAAGTGGCTCGTTCGGAAAGTGAAAAAGCTACGGACAAATTAGAAGGGTGCCGGACAAAATAGCCTAACAGCCTCTTGTCAAGCCCAATGATTTTGTCCGGTGCTGCATTCAGCTAGAGTTTCTCCCAAGCAATTCCAGTCTTCTCCAATCATCTCGCCGGAATAAATCCGCCGGACAAATTCCTTGTCCGTAGCGGCCTGGATACTGGACACAGCGGCGAACGGGTAGATTCGCCAACTCCAAACTGTGTTGAGGTATCCAATATGACCGAAGTGCTCACCAAGTCCTTGGCTCTCCTGCTCCGACTGCCAGAAGCGGCAGAGGAGTTGGCGATCAGCGAGCGCAAATTGTGGGACTTGACCAAGGGCGGGGAAATCCCCTGCATCCGCATCGGCCGTTCCGTGCGATACGCGCGTGCTGACCTCATTGCCTGGATCAACACCAAGAAGCAGGGGGGTGCCGCATGAGTGCTCGCGACGGCTGGCAGCGCGTCAACCGAGAGAGGCCATGCCCGATCTGCGAGCGGCCGGACTGGTGCTTGGTCTCCACGGACGAAACGGCGGCGATCTGTGCCAGGACCGAATCAGCAAAGCGCTGCGGGGAAGCGGGCTGGTTGCATCGACTCCGCGATTCTC
>JBGQLF010000028.1:0-17977 GCA_041499985.1 Gemmataceae bacterium | reverse complement strand
GTGGTAGTTCGGATGCAGGCGGATGCCGGGCATATGGTGCTGCTCGTGACAGCGGCGCAGGTCTTCCTCCCAGTCCGGCTGGCGCGGGTTGACCGAGCCAAACGGGATGAGGAAGCCGGGATGGCGCTGGCACTCCTCTGCCAGCCGAGCATTGACGCCGGCAAGATCCTTGTGCAACATGCCTTCGAAGCTGCCCGTCCACGCCTCCGTAATCTGGACGCTGCGGAGCTTTTTCACGATGTCGGCGGTCTCAAACCAGGGCAGCCGCCGAAACGGCCAGGAACCGATGTGCACATTGGTATCGCTCATCATGGCATGATCCCCTTCGCCTGAAGGATAGGCGTTAGAATCCGGCGGAGGTTCTCGCCGAGAATGAGCCGCTTGGCGGCGGCGGGAATATCCGCGCCTAGCACTTTGGCGAGTTGCGAAGCAAAGCCGCGGCCGGGGACGTCGCTACCGTAGACCACGCGTTCGGCGCCCAATTCACGCACGGCCATTTCGACGAAGCCGGTGGTCGGGTTGCTGCCGGCAGTCTCGGCCAGGACGTTGCGTGTGCTGCGGATGGCACGCAAGCCGAGCGACCAATCGCCGCCGCTGTGGACACAGACAAACGTCGTTTGGGGATGTCGTCGGGCCAAGTCGGCCAGGTCTTGCGGCGTCGATTCACCCCTGCCGTTGCCCAACAGGTTCATCCAGGTATGCTGGATGACCGGCGCCTTCAGCTCGCCGGCACGCGCGGCGATCGGATCGAACTCCGGACCCGCGCAGCGCCGCGCTACCCAGAGTTTGACGCCGACCATCGGACCGTCCTTGACGCAGCGGTCCAGCTCCTGCACACTGAAATCCGGATAGTGGCCGCTGAGATACACAAAGCCGAAGGCGCGATCGGGATAGCGGCTGATCGCCTGCAAAGCCTGGTCGTTCTGCCGGCGAATCTCGTCCGGCGACGGATCGACCACGATCGGATAGCCCATGTGGACCATCATCCGGTCCACGCCCAGGCGGTCGGCGTAGCGTATCAGGTTCGCTAGCTTCTCTTCCGGCGTGCGGCCTTCGCCGCTCAGGTGGCAGTGCGTATCCCAGATGATCGGTTTCTCAAGGGGCGTGCCGGCTGCGGCTTCCTGCCCTGGTCCTGGGAAGGCATTCGCGGCCGGAGCGGCGCTTGCCGCAGCAGCCATGGCGCAGCTGCCCGTGACAAGCACGCCGAGCGCTTGCCGCCGGTTCAACGGGGTCCCCTCCATAGCAGGTTCTCCTGGATTGGTTACGAGGCACTCATCAAATACACGATCAGGTCCATTATTTCCTGGGGATTGAACTTCTGCTGGAACCCCTCCGGCATGAACGACTTGCCGGTGGACGACAGCTCGTCTATCTGCATGCGCAGGATCGCCTCGCTGACGCCGTGGGCGCGGCGGAGCACGACCGCTGTATCGGTCTCGCTGGCGAGAGCAGTTTACCCGTAACGCGGGTGGCGGGCCAGCACGTACGCTGCTCACTATTCGGCGGCGGACCTGTAGTCCTTCCCAGCCGCGGCCCCCGCCCGCCCAGGTGGCCAGGCTTCTGCTCGTCGCCAGCCCCGCCGCTCGAACGTGACCTCACTTGCGCGCCGCTTTCAGCATCCACCGCTCGTCGAAGAACTCGGCGGTGACGATCCTTCCCGGGCGTCGGTCATCGGGGGGCGTCTCCAAATCCACAATCGCCCAGTCGGGGAGCTTCGCGAACTGGCGCGGGTGGTTGGAGTAGTCCGCGTCGCGATACGTGAAGCCGCTGTTGACAACGACGTACCGCTCGGGGTTCAGCGGGTTGGGGTAAATCAGCATCGGCACATGCCGGTCGGCCGCGAAGCGCTGCTCGCCAGCGGCCACTTCCTTCCCATTCCATGCGATCGGCAGCCGGTCGACGATCTTCGCCAGCACGGCGTTGCTCGACGGGTCTCCCCACAAGACGAGGTTGGCCGAGGCGATGTCGGCAGCGGTGATGGCCGTGTCATCCTTGACGCGTGCCTGCCCGCGGAACTGCTGCCGCCAGGCCGTGAGCGCATGGTCGAGTTCGCCGCGCACCCACCGTTCGACGGCGGGGTGCGTGAACCTGCCGGTGGGACGAACGAACACGAACGAATCCATGAAGGCGTCGTCGATGGGACCCTGGAGGTCGTGCTTCTTGCGCAGGCCGTCCCCCGGCGGGCCCAGACGCCAGTCGCGCCCCTCCCGATGCACCGTGCAGAGCCACGAGCGGTCCGAGCGCGGACGCGGGCCGGCCAGCGTCTGGCCGTTGATCGACACCGCAACCGGCTCGGCGACGTCGAACGGCGCCCAGCCGGCGGGGAACGACAACGTGAGGCCGGTCACATTGCGCGTCGCGACCGTCACGCTCCCCTTGTCGGAGTATTCGGCGTCCACGCGCGCCGGCTCCCAATGCTGCTCGAGGCCGTCGATCGTCACCCAGTGCATGCGGTTGTATTTGAGCGTGAACGTCGCCAACTTTACTTTGCGCGGGCTCCGGTCGCGGCCTTTCAGCGCCAGGCTCGCCATGCGGCACTCGACCTCATCACGATAGTCCGGGTGGTATTCATGCCCGGTCTTCGGAGCGATCAGGTTCACCACGTCGATTCCGTGCTCCTTCGCCGCCTGGGCCATGCGGAACCCGGCCTCCTTCTGACTGTCCCGTTCGCCGCAATACACGATCGTCGGTAGGTTATAGAGGTTGACCGCCAGATCGGGACACTCGTACCAGCGATACAACGTCTGCTCCCATGCCGGCAGCGGATCCGGTCCTCGGGTGCGGGGGAAGGCCGCCGCTTCGACCCAGCCGGCTCCGACGTTCATGGCAAAGAAGCGGTCGGCATAGTGCAACCCCAGTTGCCAGCAGCCGGCGCCCCCCAGCGAAAAGCCTCGCATCGCGATCCGATCCTCGTCGATGTTGTACTGCTTCTTCACTGCTTCGATTGCTTCGAGCACGTCCATTTCCCCCGCAAACCGGTAGACGTTGAGGTACCGTCCGTAGGGGTGCAACACGATCGTGTCCTTGGGCTGAAACACGCCTCGTTCGCGACTGCGCCGCTTGAGGAAGTCGAGCTCGCTCAACGTTTCGTGCATGCCGTGGAGCCAGACATCGAGCCGATACTTCTGGGGACCGGCCGGCACGTACGACTCGGGGACGATCAACCCATAAGGCTGGATCGAGCCGTCGATTTGCGACACGTAGGCGCGGGGGACCAAGCCCGTCTGCGCGGTCCAGAGGGGCTTCCCCGCTTTCAATTGCCGAGCCCGTTCGAGCCCTTGTTGGATCGTTTGCCTGGCGAGGGGAAACGGGGACTTGTTGTCGCTGTCATAGCGATAGAGCTCGTCATACTCGAGCGCATCGTGTACCGCCTTGTGGAAGATCTGCACATCGGGGAGCAGGTTGAGTACCTTGGGGTCCTTCGATCGCGCCAACTCGTCGATCGCCTGCCCCAGCGGCGCCAGTTGCTCGGTCAATTCCTTGCGGACGCTGTCGGGGACTTCGATGCCCGGAGGAGGTCTGCGCGGAGATCGGCGGCCGGGTGGGTCCTTCGCCTGCGCCGATTTTGGGGTTTGGCCCTGGGCCTGGGCGGAGATGGCGATCGCAGCGATAACGAGCGAGATGACCAGCAGGCGGCGCGGCATGTGACAAGCTCCTTCGGCGAAGTAAGACGATTCGCGAGGCCTAGCTGGGCGAAGCGTCAATTTCGGCCTTGCACAACCAAGACGTTAAGTCGGCTTATCCGATTCAAACTGTTTAGGCTTGGCGCACCTTTCCAGGATCGGTCATGTCCGGGGTTGTAATCGTCCGCTCTCCCAATCTACCCAATGGCATTACGACACTGCCAGTACCAGCACAGAACTACGCCGTCTTTACGCATCGCAGCCATCAGGTGTGACTCACTGTAAGATTCGTTGAAATTGTCCTGGTGATGTGGGCTTTCCGATTGCAACCGGACAAAAACAACGAACTCGGTCTGAGAATCTCCGAAACTTGAGCTTAGCAACCGAAGGTCGAGATTCCACCGACAAAGAGAGAGGCGACCTGTCGTTTACCGCTCTCACTCCGCTTCGCATTCATTCAGGATTTTCCGGTACGCTGCCCGGGCCTCTTCATAGGCCTTCTCCGCCGCCGAACGTTCCTCCTTGCGGATGCGGGGGACCTTATTCGTCCAGCAATTGTTGATCGAATTCAGGCACCATTCCGCCGAGCGCTTGCTCGCCCGGATAGGCTTGTCCCCCACCAGGACGAAAACGGGGTTCGTGTGGCTCGACGGAAGGATGCGAAGGCACACCCAGCTGCTCGTGCGGATAGGCACGTCAAATTCCACGTTCTCCTCGCTGCCATCGGCGAGGATCTCCTTGCGGGCCACCGGTTGGCCGTTGACCACGACTTCGACCGGCACCTTGCGCGTGTCTCCCAGACGAGCCTTCTCGATGTGCCAGTAGGGCTTGGAAGTGAAGGTCTGAGTACTGGAATTGCCTCGGGTCGGGACCGGGGAGCGGCGGATCTTCTCTGTCTCGGGGGTCGGCTTCGGCTCAAGCAGGGCCGCCACGCGTGCCTTGACCTTCACTGTCCCGGCGGCCGCCAAGCGCACTTCGCTGTTCTTCGTGCCGACTTCCTGTCCCTGGACCGAGAAGTCTTGCAAGTGGCTCAGGCCGTCGCCGACGTACGAGCGCCCCTGCTTGATGCCCTCCACCCAGTCGTCGAAGCTCAGCCTGCCGTCGAGGTGGACGTAGCTCCGTCCCAGGCCGACGCGCTCGCCATAAATGCACGGGAAGTCGGTTTCGCCGCTAATCCGGCAACGTTAGCCGCAGTTGAGCGTGTGGTACCAGATGTTCAGCTCCCAGTTCGCGGGCGTATCCACCGTGGAAATGAAGTCGCAGGCATCGTGGGCCACATCGACCAGGTACTCATTGGCACCGATGCCGTTCATGAGCGGCAGAACATAATTGGGGATCTGCTGGGCCTCCGGATCGTCCGGTTTCTCGGGAGCCAGGCCCCAACCACTGTGAGCGAAGCCGACCACGCCGCCCTGTCCCTTTCCCCAGCGCAGGATTGGCAGGTCCCAGCTTGGCCAGTCCTCGATCAGCTTGGTACCGGGATAATCCTGCTCGCGCAGCCGCAAGAGACAGAGATGGCCACAGTGGCTCGAAGGGAAGCCAGACACCTCCACGTCGTAGCGGAGCAGGTGGGCCGGCGTGGAGAGGGCATGGACCTTACCCTCGAAGTAGCGTTTTTGGAAGTACCAGCACGGTCCCCAGCTCAAGCAGCAGCCGACGTTGAGGTCTTCGCCCAGGACGTGGCGCATCATGTCCTCGGGCATGACGCCTTCGGTGGGACTCTCGTAGTGGGCGCAGCCGGCCGCATGGATATGATGATCGCCCGAGTACCAGCCATGCGTGGCCGGGTGGATCCAGCGCTGGAGCTGGAACGTCTCCGTGTGTGTGGCGGCTGGCGGTACGGTGATGGCCTTGGTGAGCACCTGGTACTCGGGGCCGCGCGTGTAAGTCACCGTGTACTTGCCGGGCTGCAACAGGATCGTTTCGCCGTCCGCGCGATAGACCTGGGCATGGAAGAAGAAATCGGGGGCAAGGCGACGGCTCTGCGCGGGATAGACTTGGCCGCGGCTGTCGCGGATCGTGAAAGCGCCCGTGGTCGGCTTGCCGTCGTGGTCGCGCACCCCGAGGCGGACGACAACTGCGGGAGTGCTCTCGAAGAGCAAGGTGATCGGGCTGCTGGCCGTAAGCTTCCGGCTGGTCGGTCTCTCAGCCGAACCCGCGCGCCAGAGGCTGAAACCGAGCTGGCCCTCCTTGCGGCCGGCATCGCGGCAGTAGAGCTGAAGGATGCGATATTCCAGCTCCAACCCTGAAAGGTCGCGCAGCAGCGGCTGGCTGCCGTACATCATAAGGTCAAGGAAGCGCTTCTCGACCTCGCCGGTCGAGATCACCTTCGGAGCCGGCGTGCTCGTGGACCGGCGCTGCATCGGCTGGGCGTTGGGGCTGTCGGCCTGCAGTTCGAGTTGAGCGAGGCCCGCTGGGTTGTACACCTTGACAAGAAAAACCCGCCAGCCTTGCTCAGCCAACTCGGGCCTGGCGGGCCCGGCGAAGGTTTCCAGCTGGTGGTCGGCGAGGAGGCGGGCGCCGGCCAGGCAGTGCTTGTCGAGCACCGTCTGGATGGCCTCAATCCCGCTGGCCTTGTCGCGAGCGGCGACTTGGAGCATTTGCTTGTCGGCTCCGGGCAGCGGCGCGCCGAGGTAATCGAGCGCATCGACGACGCGCTGCACCTGCGCGGCGAGCGGCTGCAGCTCCACCTTGTTGACCTTCGGCAAATCCACCGCGGCGGATCGGCCGGCGCATGCGACGAGCAGGGCGAGGGGAAGAAAGAGCCGGTGCATGTCCATGAAGAGGTTCTCCTGAAGCGACCTGGTGGCAGGAACGAGCTTCGAGCCCCCCAGCCCAAACATACTCGCCGACGGAGTGGTAGGAAGCAAGGGTTCGCTCGTTGCCTCGATTCTCGGAATTCTATTTGATTTCACGCAGGTGGGCTTCAGAATGGCAACGGCTGCGGGGACCGCTCGGGCCCTGCGGGGCCAATCGTAGAACTTACAGCCAGCGGTCCCAAAGTAGCGAGCCAGCGAGCCGGAGGTTGTTCATGCGTCGCGATGCCTTTCCCAGGGAACACCAAAGTCCTAGAGCTAGCCGCTGGTCCCGCCGCGAATTCTTGCACGCCGCAGGACTGGCGCTCGCTCTCCCCGCCGTCGGGAGATCGGCGGGAGAACCCCAGAAACGACTCAAGGTCGCCGCCGTGTTCACCGCCTTCTTCCATCGTTCGCACGCCCATGTCCTCATCGAGAACTTTCTCCAACCCTACTTGTTCAACGGCAAGCGCACCGATCCTGGGGTGGAGATCGTCTCCTTGTATGCCGACCAGCGTCCCCAGCGGGACATGGCCCAGGAAATCTCCCGGCAGTTCCAGATCCCGATCTACGAGACCATCGACGGGGCACTCTGCCGCGGTGGCAAGGAGCTGGCCGTCGATGCCGTACTCTCCATCGGGGAGCACGGCCGCTACCCCGTCAACCAACTCGGCCAAATGGAATACCCACGCAAGCGCTTCTTCGACGAGATTGTGGCCGTCATGCGGCGGTCGCAGCGGTTTGTGCCCTTGTTCAACGACAAACATCTCTCCTACCGTTGGGACTGGGCCAAAGAAATGGTGGACACCGCCCAGCAGCTGGGCATCCCTTTCCTGGCCGGCAGCTCCGTGCCCCTGGCGCAGCGCATCCCGCCGTTGGAGCTGCCCCCGCAAGTCGAACTCACCGAAGCGCTCGCGATCCATGGGGGGCCCGTGGAATCGTATGACTTTCATGGCCTGGAAGTCTTGCAATCGCTGGTCGAGGCGCGCAAGGGCGGTGAAACGGGCATTGCCCGGATCGAGTTCGTGCGCGGCGAGGCGCTGTGGCAGGCGGCGGAGAAGGGCCGCTGGTCGCTGCCCCTGGCGGAGGCGGCCATGGCAGCCGAGTTCGGCAAGAAACTACTCACGCTCCAGCGCATCGAAGGAGAACGGCCGGTCGAACCCCATGGTCTGCTCCTCACGTACAAGGATGGTCTGCGAGCCGCCGTCTTGAAGATCGGCCAAAGCAGCATCCGCTGGAGCTTTGCTTGCTTCGTGAAGGGAGAGCCAAAGCCCCAGGCGACGTACTTCTACCCGGGGCCTTGGCAGAATCGGAATCTCTTCAAGGCTCTGGCGCACGCGATTCAGCACCATTTCCAGCAGGGCAAGGCGCCCTATCCGATCGAACGCACCCTGCTCACGACGGGGGCGCTGCAAGCGGCCATGCAGGCGCGCTTGCAAGGCCAAAGTCTGCCTACGCCACACCTGGAGTTCGCCTACACTCCGCGTGATTTCCGTGCCCTCCGCGAGATGGGCGCGACCTGGAAGATCATCACCCAAGAAACGCCCGAACCCACCGGGATCAAACCGGTGGGAATCAACTTCTGAGCACCACCGGATCGTGCGGACGGCCTGGTCTTCCGCCCGTCGCGGAGCCTGTGGAAGTGGCTGCCAGGCACGAGCGGCTCACGGGCGCTGCGGGTAACCCAGTGCGACAATCGTTATCATCGCCCTATCCAAGGATATTCCCTGCCAGGCCAATGCACGCTCACTGGATTACAACCAGGGGGCGCCGCCAACAGCCAGGTTGCCAGCACTCAGAGAATCGCCGCTGGTTTTCACGTCCGGCCACCCTCCCAAAAGCCGATGTTTGCGATAGGGGGCCTTATCGCAAACAATTGGCTCGGAGCGTGGCTGTAATCGTCGCAGCCCACTCGGCCTTTCGCCGCTCGGCAAGCTGATCCGATTCCGCGCCCGCCCCGCCATCCCACTTATCCAATTCATTCAAACTATTCTTAGTATACAAACTATTAGATGAAACAGAATATGCTTTATGTTCCGTCCTCTCACACCGTAGATATCAGGTAGACGCCATGCCCGACGACACCCCTGCAAAATCTTCAGAGGAATTTTGCACCCTACCCGGCGATCCCCATCCCCTGCTGCCCGTGCCCGTGGGCATGCAACCCGCGGCGCTTCCCCCGCCGCGTCTGCCGCTGGTGCCGGAGCACAGCCCGTTTCTCCAGGAGGACCACCCGGTCGCCGCCAAGGTGGAGGCGTTCCTGGCGAAAGCACTGGCAGCCACGGCCGGCCCCGAGTGTGCGGCGCAGGCATTGGTGCCGTGGATGTGCGACGTGCTGCAAAGCAAGCACTCGCTCAAAGCCTACGGGCGCGACCTGGTGGATTTCGTGCGACACATGGAGGCCCAAGGCATCGACCCGCTGAAAGTGACGGCCGATCACGTGAAGCTCTATAAGCGGGCGATGCTCGACGCCGGGCTGTCGAAAGCCACCGTGGCCCGGCGGTTGTCGGTGATCCGGGGCACCTACAAGCAGCTGGCCGCCAAGGAGCTGGTCGCTTGGGAAACCGCCCAGGACATCGCGGCCATCCAGGCGCCGCCGGTCACCAAAAACTCAACGCCGTCGCTGTCGCAGAAGCAGGCGGTAGCACTCCTGGAAGCGATCCCGACCGATACGCTCCAGGGGCTGCGGGATTTGGCGCTGATGAGCGTGTTCTTCCTCACCGGCTGCCGGGTATCGGCGGTCGTTGGCGCGCGCGTGGGTGACCTGGAGCACGATGGCGTGGAGCATTACCTGCACGTCACCGAGAAACGCGACAAGAAACGGCGGAAGATTCTCCTCGATGCGGCGCGATCGGTGCGCACGTATGTGGAGCGGTCCGGCATCGGCAACGACAAGGAGGGGCCGCTATTCCGGCCTTTCAGCCCGGATGGGCTCCTGCTGGAGCGGCGGCACCTGGACCGCAAGGTGCCCTGGCGGATGGTGAAGAAATACTGCCGGGCGGCGGGGATCGACCCCGATCGGCTGGGGCAGCGTGGCATCGGCATCCACTCGCTGCGCAAGACCGCCATCAACGACGCCATCCGCAACGGAGCGGCGATGCACGAGGTGCGAGAATTTGCCGGGCACAGTGACATTCGCACCACGGAGCTTTACTTCGTGCGCAAGGAGGAAGACGGCGAGGTGGCGGCCCGGCGGATACAGATTCGCGTCGTCGGGAGGAAGGACAGCGGCAGCTGAAGCACGGGCCATATCGCCTCTTCCTTCGGCCTTCCTTCTCGGCCAGCAGCCGCGGTGGCCGATGCTCCCCATTCCGTGGCCCCCCACCGTCGGTCCGGTATAATATCCTCGGGCGCGGTTATATCAAGGATGTGAAAGGGGAAACGATGCTGACCGTGAACGTAGACCGCCGAGATAACCCTGACGGCTCTTATGAGCACATCACGTACAGCGACAACGCGTCCTTGCTAGTGGCAAGGACAAATATTGACCAGGGGGTGTCGTGGGAGATTCACCCCGCCTTCCGACAGGCTCTTGGCCTACATGATAGACCAGCGCGAAAAAAGTAATGAGCCCGCGAAGCGGAGAGCCGTCGCGCGTTCAAGCAGCTGGGCAAGAGCGTAACCGTGCCGACGGTCGAGCAGCACCTGGCCGCCATCCGCATGCTGCTCGATTGGCTGGTCCTCGGAGCATGCCCAGGCCATCGCTGCCCACTCCTCCCCCCGGAGCACAGGGTGTGCAATCCTTATGTCGTGTGGAAAAATGGCTTTTTCGAGTCGCCGCACGAGCGAAACGCCCGAAGAACAACGATATTTACACGTCACAAGGTACATTATGACGGGTGGCGTGGCAAGTGGTAGTAAGACGAAGACGCAGCTTATACGATCGAAGCGTACAATTTCTTGCAAATGGAGTGACCGCGGTTGGGCGGACCTGAGGCCCTGCACCGATTGTTGGAAAAACGACGCCAAGGGAGAACATTTCTAATCATGTGGCATAAGTCCTTGAAAGTATACCTTGCCCTCTGGGTCGCTGTGATAACTCCAGCAGCTCTGCATGCTCAGGAAAAAGCCAAGGAACCGTTAGTCGAGCGTGTACGCGAGGCCATCGAACGAGGCGTCGATTTCTTGCGTAAGCAAGAAGATGGCAAGGGCAGCTGGGAGACTCCCGAACTGCAATACTCCATATACCGCGGTGGCTCCACGGGTCTAGCCCTGCTGGCTCTGCTCAACGCTGGGGTAAAGGGAGGCGATCCGGCCATCGAGCGAGGCCTCGCTTTCCTCCGTGCCATCGAGTCCAATCAGACCTATGTCGTCAGTCTCCAGACCATGGTGTTTGCAGAAATTGGCCGCAAGGAGAATCGGCAGCTCGTTCAGCGCAATGTCGACTGGTTGCTCTCTTCCCGCCGAATCGAGAGTGGGGTCTTCAAGGGATGGGGGTATGGCAATCAGCTTGGGCGAGCAGATAACTCCAACACGCAATACGCGTTGCTCGGCCTATACGCCGGCAAGCTGGCTGGCGTCAAGATCGACGAGGATGTTTGGCGGTCGATTCGGCAGATGTACCTCCGCTCGCAACAGGCAGATCAGGGTTGGAGCTACCACTCTGACACAGATACCCGCCTAACGATGACCACGGCGGGCCTGTGCGGTCTGCTGATTTCCGGCCTGGAGCTCAACGTGGGGCGCGAGAAGATTCAGACCAATGGCACTGCCAGTAACTGCGGCGACTACACCGAAAACGAGCCGGTCGCCCGAGCGCTGGGCTGGATCAGCCGGCACTTCCGCTTCGATCTCAGCCAAGGCGTCTTCTACAGCCTCTATGGGATCGAGCGAACCGGCCGATTGTCGGGTCTGCGGTTCCTGGGCGATCACGACTGGTACCGCGAGGGCTGCGAATTCTTGCTCGCGCAACAACGCGACAATGGCTCTTGGCAGGCAAGGACCATGCACGACACGAGTCCGATCGTGTCCACCAGCTTCGCCTTGCTGTTCCTGTCCAAAGGGCGAACGCCGATCCTGATCAGCAAGCTGGTCCACGGTCCTGGCGATGATTGGAACAACGATCACTACGACGCGCGCAACCTCGTCGAGTACGCCAGCCGGGAGCTGTTCCATCGCCAGCCGTTGGCCTGGCAAATCTTTGATACAAGTCGGGTGGAAGTGAGAAACGAAGACCAGCTGCTGAACCTCGTGGGCGACCTTCTGCCCTCGCCGATTGTCTACTTCAATGGCCACCGGGCGCCAGTGCTGAGCGATGTGCAAAAGGATCTCCTGAAGCAGTACATCGAGCAAGGCGGCTTTGTCCTGGCCGAGGCATGCTGTGGCCGGGCCGAATTCGATCGGGGCTTCCGGAAGCTCATGAAGGAACTCTTTCCCGATAACCCGCTGAAGCCGTTGCCGCCCGAACATCCCCTGTGGCGAGCCCACGCCCTGATCCCGCCCCAGGAACTGTATGGTATCGACTCGGGTTGCAAAACGGTCGTGGTTTATAGCCCCCAGGACCTATCGTGCTGGTGGGAAAGCAACCAGTTCGACAGCGGCGCTGGCCAGCTGGCGTTTCGCCTGGGGGGCAACATCATCGCCTACGCCACCGGCATGGAGCTGCCCAAGGAACGCCTGACCCAAGCGACCGTGCTGCGCAGCGAGGCCGAGGGCAGGAAGATTCCGCGCGGCTATCTCAAAGTTGCGCAGCTCCGCCACGGGGGTGACTGGCAGCCGGCTCCGCGTGCGATGGCGAACTTGATGGCCCAATTGCGGGAGAAAGCTGGCCTGGATGTCGCCTTGCAGACCGAAGCGCTGCGCCCCAACCATCCGGACCTGGTGGATTTCAAGTTCCTCTACATGCACGGCCGAGGCTCGTTCACGTTCTCGGCGGAAGAGGTAAAGAACCTCTGCGCGGCCCTCGGGAGTGGCGGGCTGCTCTTCGCTGATGCCTGCTGCGGCAAACGGGAGTTCGACACCGCCTTTCGCAACCTTGCCGGCCAGTTGTTTCCGGAGAAGAAGCTCGAGCTCATTCCGCCCACGGATGATCTGTATAGCAAAGATCTCAATGGCACGGCGATCCGCACGGTGCGCTGTCGCACCCAACTGGCATCGGGCAGCGGGCAATCCGGAGAGTTTCGGGAAATGCCTCCGGCGCTGGAGGGGATCAAGCTCGACAATCGGTGGGTGGTTCTCTACAGCAAGTATGACATTGGCTGTGCCCTGGAAAAGCATCAGTCCACCGATTGCCTGGGGCATGATCCGGCCAGCGCCCTCCAGCTGGGCACGGCAGCCGTGCTATATGCCTTGAAGCGCTAAATCCTTTTTTTCTGAGACGCTCGGACAGGTCAGCTTGTTCGTTAGCTTGCATAGCCGCATCGACTGTTAACATAATCGCCGTTCGACGTCGTTCGCATCCTTCTGCGGCACACGGCGGTGCGCAAACCCGCCGAGAAGGAAGCCATCCGCTACGCTATGAAACTCTCGGGGCACACCTCCAGCAAGTACATTTGGAGCTGCACCGAGCCGTCACGCGAAGAGCAGGAACGGGCACCGGAAGAATTGTTATAGGATTACATCGCCCTGAAACGTACAGTTATCGGATTGTTTACGCACCCTGATCGTCACGGCGGGCTAGTCCTCGATCGGTATGGAGAAGGTAGCGGGGAGCACGTCTCGCTCCAACCAGCCTGACATCGACACCACTAGCTTGGCTTCGCCTAAACCTGCCTCCTCGGGGACCCGCACGGGGCCGTGAAAGGTGTCCCCTCAACACCTTTCCTTCAGTGGCAAGCGGACGCGAATCGGCTGGTAACCGGGCTCCTTGCCAGGAAACTCGATGTCCACCACCGGGTGAGCCGCAGCAGGAACCTCCTCACACAGGAGGGGAGAGAACACTTGAAATGGGCTCTTCCTGGCGGGGCGTCCCCGCGTACCGATGTACAGCGCAAGCTCAGAGCCCTTCGGACCTCGTCTCAGGCGCTGCCGTTCCCCCCCCTTCAACCCGATCGTCACCAAGCCGTCGAAATGACAGACCTGGGCTTCCTCGTAGCTGGGGGAAAAGAGTACCGGGTTCTGCGCCCACGCCTTCTCCCCGACCTTGCGCCAGAGGGTACCGTTTTCCCAGCCGGGTTCCAGCCATTCCTCAGTCGGGGATCGAAACTTCCCCGCGAGAACCCAGTGGTGGAGACAGAACCGAAGGCTAGCTTGCCCCTGGACCGGGCTCAGCTCGAACTCAAAGACGTCATCGTAGTGGGGAAACCACCTATTGCCGATGCGATCACTGCCGTCCTTGGGGATAGCGGGCTGCAGGCGATTGCCGGGTTCGGTGAGGTCACCGTTGCCGTTGCGATCGACATAGAGAGTGTGTCCGTCCAACACTAACCAGACGCGCGTATGCTCCGCGGGACCGAACACAGCCAGAGCATAGCGCGGCTTAAACTGATACTGCGGTTCCTTGATGGGTCGGGGTTCCGGGCGCGGCGGCTCTTGGGCATATGCCGGTGAGCCGAAGGCTTGTTTCTCCAAGGGATCCGGGAGGCTTACCGCCGAGGGTCTGCTCGGTGGATCGTTCAGCAATGTTAGCAATGGGAGCAGCGCGGCCCCGACGAGCAGGATTGCGATGAAGCCATAGTGTATCCGTTTCATGCTTCCTCCGATCATGGCCTCCCCGGCGAGTCGGGATCGCCCGCGTCGCCGACGCGGGCCGGAGGTCTCAACGGCATTGCCATGATAGTAAGGACTGAGGAGAACTTCTCAGAAGCCCAACATTTTCCGCGTGCGATCCCAAAGGTGCACCGTCCGGCTTGGTGGATACACCGGATGACACTCCGCCGCTACGACCCGGTCCTCTGCATCAAAGCCCAGATGGATTGCCACGGAATCGCCAACCCAGGTGCGCCAAGCGCGGGGGCTAGCCGGCACAATCGTCACCTTGGGAGGCCCTGCTGGGGTCGATCGGTACGGAAGCGTGGAATAGATTCCACTCGGACAGCCAACAATGCTTTCGACCTCGTGCTTCGTCATGCCTTGCCGAATCTTCAGGAAGTTGGCTTCAGTGATATTCCTGCCTTCGTCAGTCTGGAGGAGGTTAGCTGCCGTGGTATCCCTGCCAGACCACCACAAAGAGCCGACCCAACAGGCAGCGAACAAGATGAGCAGACACAACAGCCCGGCTACCCAAGCCGCTTTCCGTCGGATAGTCCTCTTGAGCCCGGGAATGTCCCTGCTGGGTATCCTCGACATTTTGCCCTCCTTGGGCTATCTCGCGGCTCGACTGTTAATCCTCTATCTGCCCCATCGCGCGAGTCCTCAGTTGCGGCAATTCTATCTGGCAGTTACGGCCAACCGCAAGTGCGTCGAAGCCCGCCGAGCCGCACCGGCTCTTAAACATAATCATTTTTCTCCGACGTTCGCACTCCTGCATGGCTGTGCAACCGCCATCCTACCTCGCTCGCGCGGTTCTGACGGCAGAGGTGGCGACGGCGCCACCTCCGTACCCAGCGTGCGGCGTGGCAAGCGGGAAAGTATTCCCATCTCATCCCGCTACTGCGGGCCACAGGGTGTTGGAATTGCCGAAATTGAGCAAGATTTGGGACGAAACGAGTACATTCTCCGGTGCTTGATTACGGCACTGCCCCATTCAACACTGTGGGTATGGCACCGGCAAAGCGTTCGTCGAGAACAGCGAGAATGGCGTCCACGGCTTGGAGTAACGATGGCATCGTCTTCTCCGGAGGATTCGCGGCCAGGCGCAGCAGCAGTCCGTAGACAGCCGACTCTTCCGGCCCGCGCGGCGGTAAGCGACCGGAGCTTAACAACAGGGGGGAACCCTTCGGCGCGAGCGGCCCGTGCAGTAAGTGGATGGTCCACTTCTTGCCGTTGGCGTCCTCCAAGATGATATTGAACCCCAATGTGCCCCTGCTATTCACCGTCAGGATCCGTTTCGTCGGTTCCGCCACGCCGAGGATGTCGCTCGGCAGTTTCGCGTACATCTGACGCACCTGCTTGACCCGGTCCGGGGACGGCTTGGCCAGCCTGTCTATTTCGTCAGCCTCCCCCTTGGCCGTGCCCGCCTTCGGGGTGGCTCCTTCTCCCTTTTCCTTCGGCTTCTTCGACTCCTGATTCTGGTCCTGTTCGGGCTTCCTATCGACCGGCGGGTTTTGTTCAGCCACGGTCGGCGGGATAAGGGGTTGCCATCCCGGTTGTCCCGGGTCCGCCGCCTGCACCCGGTAGAGGACAGCGCCGGAACCGACAACAGTAGCGGCCACCAGCAGCACCATCATCGCGCACTTGAGTTTCATCAGCACCATGGCCTTCATTACTCCTTCAGCAAGAGCGGCAACGTTGAGCGAGACGACTCCCGCCGCAGCCTGTCCCGCCGCCACGGCGGTCACGGCTTTGATCGTGGAGGAGAGCACCGAGGTCGGCACACCCGCCGAGGCCTGGTCCGGCGAGAACAGCGCCGCCAGCACCCCGCCGGGCACGGCCAAGCCGTGAGAGCCGAGCCGCTTGGCCAGCATCGTCCTCGCCCTGGCGAGCCGACTGGCTACGGTCCCTTGGGGGAGGTCGAGCTGCCGAGCCGCCTCTTTCCCGGTCTTGCCCTCCAACTCGCACAGGACGAGGACGGTCCGATACTTCTCCGGCAACCGGCTCAGTTCTTGGTCCAGCAGCGCTTGCAGGTCCTTCCAGACTCCTTGGTCCGTTACGATTGGTTCGGGTATGCCCGTCACCGGTCTCTCCCGCTCCTTCCGTTTGGCCCGGGTCGCCCGGGCCTTGAGCGCGGTCCGGTGCGCCACCCCGTACAGCCAGTTGCCCAGCTGTGCCGGGAAGCGAATCGTCGCGGCCTTACGGACCAAGACAAGGAAGGTGGCCTGAAAAGCGTCTTCCGCATCATCGTGATGCCGGAGGACCCGACGGCAGACGCCCCAGACCATCGGGGCGTGCCGCCGCACCAGCGCTTCCAGAGCCACAGGCTCGCGGCGGCTCACGAAGCACTCCAGCAATTGCGCATCGGTCAGGTCCGCTCCTCCGGACAGCCAGACGCTGCGGAGATGCTGGATGACCTCGCTGATCGGGCTGGTCGGCATCCGACTCCTCTCGGGCGGGTGTCTCATCCCCTCTGGAGAAGTACTACCGGCTCAAGCCGATTTTATCCACGATTTTTCCCGATGGGGACAGGGTATGCACGTTCGGCGCGCAACGGCACCGCGGTGTGCGAGGTCAGGAGCAGGAAGCATCTGCGGGCATCGTCAATACTTAAACATAATTCATCTTATCGGCGTGCGACACGAAGCCGCACCAGGTGAGTGATCATGGAATGATCCCGACCAGTGTCCAAGTCGGTTCCCCATCCCTGCGTGCGGGTTCGGTAACGAGCCGGTGCGAAGCCAGGGGTACTGTCTAAGGAGCGTCTGAACCATCCGGACAAACCGGGCTAGGGAAAGCTGGGACGGGTGAATAATCCTGAACCTTCGTTGAGGCCTCGTTAGTGAAGGTTGCCGGAATGATGGTTACTCAAGACGGCAATTGCGGGTCATCAGGCAGGCGGCCTCCGATACTGCCTGCGCGGACACCGCGACCCCGGGGTAGAGAAGGCACCCTCCCCCAGCGCAGCTCACCGGTGTGGAACGTGGCAACCCCGTTGCCGTCTGGCCTCGGCCAGTCAGCCGACCGCAAGGAAGGCCCAATTCTGCAGCGGGCACAGGAAGGTCCAAGAAGCGAAGGCCACCCGCCGAAAGGCACGAGGAATGAATAACTCGGTGGATAGGGCTGCTGCCCACGCTGAAAAGCGGCTGACATGGACCTGGTGAACCGGCCGCCAGCGGTTGGAAAGGTTGCCTATCGTGGGACAAGTTAGATGCAAGCCACTGGCTTTGCAAACGGACCCACGAAGCGAGGTGACTCGCTCGCAACTAGAGCTGACCTCCTCACGGCATGGTTTGCTCGAGCCGCGTGAAGGGACAACTTTCGCGCGCGGTTCCGAGGGGGCGGGAGGGTAGCGATACCCTCCTGCTACCCGACCGTCAAGCGTGGTCAGCCTTTCCACGCCTGGGCAACCCTATCGTCCGCACGAGAATGCATGCTCACCGGACTGAGGAAGAACCGTCGCGCTTTTCCTCCGGGCCGCTGCCGATGTTCACGGAAAGAGCGATTAGCGCGAACAACCGGCTCGGCTACCTCGGACAAGCGGTGCAGTCGGAAGCCCGATCGTGCCGACGGATGCCGTCGTACTCTCCTTGGGTGGATCTTCTCGTGGCACCCCTCACAGACGGGGATCTGCTTCCGCACGGTCCACGAACGGGACAGCATCTCCGGCCGCTGTGTCTGCCTGCCATGACAGCGACGGTGTTCGAAGAGTGTTCAGACCAATCCGGCGACCGAGTGCAACACCCCAACAGGTCCCCGCAAAACGGGAGTTTTCGACGTGTTCAGCGAACTGCTACGAGTTCGTAGAGGGGTAGAGTATTGTTACGAAGAGTGTTGCACTCGGGGAGCTGGTCGAGTCGGCTCCGAACAGAGCCGACACACGAGTTAACGCGAAACGCCGGGAGGGTCTCCTCCCGGCGTTTTTGTTTT
>JBGQLF010000027.1:0-18115 GCA_041499985.1 Gemmataceae bacterium | reverse complement strand
CCTCGGCAGTGATGCGCCGGTACAGTTCGCTCTTGGTCAAGTCCCCGGGCGCGAGGGCGCTGTAACCACCCAGATCGGCGAACGCGCCAGCTTCCGTATCGAGCCGCAGGTTGGCCTTGCGCTTGGCCGCATCCGGACCGTGACACTGGAAGCAGGTATCCGAGAGGATGGGTCGGATATCCCGGTTGAACTCGACGGTTTGGGGAAGCGGTTCCGCGGCAGGAAGGGGAAGGATCGGCCACGCCGTGACCATCCCGGACACCACGGTCAAGCAAGCGGTGGTGAGCAGCATGTTGTTCCGTGCCGTTGGCATGATCGTGTCCTGTGAGTTCGGCGAAAGCGTTGCGCCGGTGGGAGCCACGACTCCCTGGCGGGGATCTCTTGAGATGGTAAAGGGCGCCTGCTTCTCCTGCAAGGGTTTCATCCCCATTACCGTGCCGGAGCGGTACCCGATTGCGGGGACGAGACTGCGGGCCGGAAGGATGGATCATCCAGGAGCTGCCGGGCAAGCAGTGCATAGCCGACGGCCAGAGGATGGCTGGCGTCGCCATACTGCTCACTGGGGAGCGGCGCGGGAACTGCGTGAGGGATTTGCTGCGCCTGGAGCCAGGCGGCAAGGGTGGCTTTGACCTTCTGGTAGCGTTGCCGGCTGTCCGGATTCAGCAAGTGTTCATTGAACGGGCCGACCAGGACGAACACCCGGTTGCCTCTCTGCTGGAGGATTTGGACCATGCGCTGAAACGCGTGCCATTGCAACGAAGCCTCCAGATCGACCCACGGGTAGTCCTGCTTGGTAATGCCACTCTGGTACCAGGGCTGGGCCAAGTGGCGGAGCGAATCCGCAAGCGGAGGCAGGCCACGTGCGAGCGGTTGCAGTGGGTTCTCATACGGATGTTCCAGGGTCCAGCTGGGGACATCCGTCCGCTCATAGTAGGCTTGCTGCAAATGGTTGGTCCAGGCGCTGAAGGGCAAGTGCTGCTCCACGACGATGCCGATCCGCGGTGAAATCTCCTCATGGTAGCTGGGGATGCGCGGCACAAACTGCGGCGAGAGACGGGGATGATTGAACTCGGTTGCCTTGTCGTCCTGCAAGTCGGCCCGGGGGGAACTCATCCAGAGTGGATTGCACTGGAGCACGACGTTTTTTCCCGAGATCGTGCCGGCGTAATGTTCGACCAGGCCGCTGAGCGCTAGTGGGTGGGCACCATCCAGGCCCAGGTTCGCGTAGCGCTCCTGTCCCACCAGTTCATTGAGGTGATGGGACAGTGTCCCTTGCCGGGTCACGTACTCGCCCCAGACGACGGAGTCACCCAGAAGCAGGGTGTCGTACTGGCTGGCAGCCAGCCCAGCGTAGCGCGCGTAGAGCCAGTAATCGTTGCCCAGGTCGTGCGGCATTCGATAATCAGGCTCGAGGGGGAATGCTTCCACGTGCTTCCACAGGGCGGGAGAGCAGACGACGAGCAAGACCGCGAAAAGTCCCACACCAAGCCATTCTCGTCCTGTCAGACGAGTACTGTTCGAAAATGTGGTCACATCCAGATCCGTCGGTGCTGGCACCTGCCTTCGATGTCCGTCGCGCTCGCCCATCGTGGACTCCACCTCTTCTGGGTTCAGAACTGGAAATAGATGAACTGTTTGGTGCTCGGCTGGGCCACGATCATCAGGTAGGCGATCAGGAGCATGGCCAACCCCACGCGGACCACGGCCGCATCCAATAACGGCCTCAGTGCCGACCGGCTGGTGTAGAGTAGCTCGTACATCCACACGGCCAGGATCATGATCGCCATCAGGAGCGGAAAGCGCGGGTCTAGCCAGCCGGTCGAGCCAATTCGGCTGATGATGAGCCAGGCATCCTCCACGCTTTGCGCCCGGAAGAAGATCCACGTGAACGTGACGAAGGTGAAGACCAGGAGTTGCTTGACCAGCTTGGGTATCCGATTCTGATAGAACTCGGTCTGCTCCAGCTCGCGCGTCAAGCAGCGCCCCAGGGCGTGCAGGGCCCCCCAGATGACGAAGGTCCAGGCGGCGCCGTGCCAGACTCCGGAGATGACCATCGTAATGAACATATTCAGATAGGTGCGCGCTGTACCGCGGCGACTGCCCCCCAGGGGAAAATAGAGATAATCCTTGAACCAGGTGGACAAGCTAATGTGCCAGCGGTTCCAGAAGTCGCCCAGGCCGGTAGCAGCGTAGGGGTTGTTGAAGTTCAGCATCAAACGGAAGCCCATCAACTGGGCGATGCCGCGGGCCATATCGGTGTAGCCGCTGAAGTCGAAGTAGATCTGCCAGCCGAAGGCTACCGTTGCCAGGATCAGCGCCGGGGCCTGAAATTGGCCCGGGTTGCCGTACACCGGGTCCACGTACTTGGCCAGGTAGTCTGCCAAGGCCACCTTCTTGAAGAAGCCGACCAGGAAGAGCGATAGGCCGTCGGAGATATCCTCCCGGGTGATTCGCGGCTTCCCCTGGAGTTGCGGCAGGAGGTTACTGGCTCGCTCAATCGGTCCGGCCACGAGCTGCGGAAAGAAGGAGACGAACGTCAGGAAGCGTACAAAGCTGCGCTCGGTCTGAATGGTGCCCTTGTAGGCGTCGATGGTGTAGCTCATCGACTGAAACGTGTGGAAGGAGATGCCGATGGGCAGGATTACCTTGGTAAAGAATTGGTCCTCGGAGACTCCCACGAGGGCGAGCATGGCGTTGGGGTACGCCGCGGGATCGGGCAGTTGCGCCGTCATCCCGAGTTGAAGGAGAAAGGTATTCAGGTTCTCGGTGATGAAGCCGGAGTACTTGAAGAAGCCGAGGAAACCGAAATTGCTGACGAGACTGATTATGAGCCAGAGCTTGCGCGTGCGCTGATTCCTCTCCATCAGCAGGACCATCCAATAGTCGATCGCCGAGGTGCCGAATAATAGCAAGAGGTACCAAGGATTCCACCAGCCGTAAAAGGTGTACGACGCGAGCATCAACCAGATGTTCATCCACTGGTTGTTCTTGCGGAGCACAAGGTAGACCGGGTAGACGATCAGGAAGAAGACGAAGAAAACCCAGGTGTGGAAGAGCATGGTTGCGTTTTCTCGTTCCCACGCTCCGCGTGGGAACGCAGGGATGGCCGCTCTGCGGCACGGACTGAAGATACAGTGAGGACCGGCCCGCGCCGCAGAGCGGCGGGTAGTGCGTTCCCACGCGGAGCGTGGGAACGAGGGTTATTTATTTGTGGATCCATCCGACGGCGCTAGCCGTACGCAGCGGAAACCGATGGCGTCCCGAGCCAGACAAGCATCCGAGAAGCCGGGAGACTCTCCAAGTCGGTAAGCCGACCGCAAGGCCTCCGCGGTCGACTTCCAGGAGCCGCCGCGAAGTACGTACTCTTTGCCGTCTGCGGGCCCGCGGGGGCTTTTTTCGGGGCTAGCCTGGTAATAGCTCTTGTCATAGATATCGTGACACCACTCGGCCACGTTGCCGTGCATGTCGAATAAGCCCCACGCATTGGGTTTCTTTTGGCCGACGGGGTGCGTTTTCTTGGCGGAGTTGTCGGCGAGCCAAGCGAAGTCGCCTAGCTTGCGCGACTCGCTGCCGAACGAGTAATCGGTATCCGTCCCAGCTCGGCAGGCATATTCCCATTCCGCCTCGGTCGGCAGCCGATAGCCGTTGGCCTGGAAGTCACAGGCGGCGGTGTCCTCGTTGTAGCACGGCTGGAGTCCCTCGAAGCGCGACCGGGCATTACAGAACCGGGCTGCCTGCGGCCAGGTGATCTGTTCGACGGGAAGGTCGGGTCCCTTGAAGTGCGACGGATTGGGAAAGGCCTCGAGCTGGCCCAGCTTCTCGTAGATAGCTTGAGTCACCTCGTGGCGGTCCATCAGGAAGGCATCGATCCACACCGTGTGCACCGGTCCCTCATCTTCTCGGCCATGCCGGCTCCCCATCGCGAAGGAGCCGGCCGGAATGAGGACCATTTCGAGGCCACTCTGGGTGGTAATCGTCGGCGTCTGGACAGTTGCCCCGGGAAGGCCGGCCCTTTGGCAACCTAGGCCGGCCAGAGTCACCAGGAGGATGCCGGCCAGGATCGTCGTTCGTCTGGCTTCGCTCGCCCTCATCGCGCCGCCCCTTCCTGGACGCGCACCCAGCTGGGCTGCTTGCACGACTTGCCGTCACTGGTGATGGCGACCCAGCGGTTTTTCTGCGTCGTGTCGGCCACGCACACATTCCAGCCCGGTGCCTCGACGCCCGGGAACTCCGGCAAGAGTCCCTTCAGGTTCTTGCCCTGGAACTTGGGGCCGCGCGTAAAGGTGAGGTATTTCATGTCCGGCGACCAGGTGATGTGATAGGTCTCGATGGGATCCTTGCTCTCGACCACATCCTGGATGAGAGTCGCTTTCGGTGTGGATCCCGCCAACTCCAACTCGGCCACGCCGGCGCAGTAATCCCCGTGACCCCAGCAGACTTTCTTACCATCGGGGCTGATGTTGGGCCGGCAGCCGCTGAGCTTCAGATCGAAGACCCCGTCGCCATTGGCCTCGATAGCGAGGATGCCATGCCGGAAGCCCATACCCCCGTGAACCGTGGCCACGAACCACTTGGCATCCGGCGACCAGTTCAAGGTATAGAGATGGTGCAGCTTGTGGTTGACGTGTTCCTGCGTCTTCCCGGTCCTGAGGTCATAGATGAATAGCCCTTTGGTGGCCGCGTCCGAATAGGTGAACTTCTCGAACTCGCCTTTCAGGTAGGCGATCTTGGTGCCATCGGGGCTCCAGCACTGCTCACGTCCGTTCTCGGCTATCTTGATGCGGCCTGTGCCATCGCTGTTCATGTAGTAGATGTTGCGGATCTTGGCGTCGCCTTTGCCCTCGTCCGCCACGAAGCAAATCTTGGTGCCGTCGGGCGATGGCTTGGGATAGAGCTCATCTACGTCCGGCGTGCGCGTCAGGTTGACGGGATTAGAGCCGTCGGCGTTGCACAGGTAGAGTTCCCAGTTGCCGTCGCGGTTAGTTTCGTAGACGATCTTATGACGGTAGATCTTGAGTTCCGTTAGTAGGTCCTTAGAGCCTTCCGTGGGCTTGTCGTCCGAATGCCCTGTTCCGACTCCTACCGCCAAGGCGAGGGCGAATCCCAACACTGCAAGCATACGCTTCATGGTCGTTCTCCCCGAGACGCTTTTTCATGCCCAAGGTTGCCCTTCAGTTTATCAAGAACCTGCTTCGGGTTCACGAACATTGCCACCAGCGCAGCCAAAGCAGGCAAGAACGATAGCCACGCGGCGAGGATGAGTGCATTCTGCACGCAAAGGTACGAGGTTTTTTCGATTCCCGTTTCCAGGAGTTGTTCCAGGCGATCGCCGAGTCGCTCGTTTGGTGAGCGTTGATTAAGTAGTTCAATGACTTGCGGTCGGAGTTGCTCAAGCTCGCTCTGCGTCAACTCGCGGGGATGAGACTTGTCCGTGTTCCAGTTCTTGCCAAAGGAGTGGGAAAAAAGTTCGTAGGTCCAGCGACTGTTCCTCCGGTAGAAGCCCGGATGGAAGGAGCCTGACTTAAGGCCGATGGACCAGTCCGTGGTCGATAGATAGCGAGTGGTTCTGCTCACGGCCCAAAGAGGCATCACGTCCTCCTGCTGTTCAGATGGCACGAAACGGAACGACTGGCCCTCGCGTGTCACGAGGATGATTGGCTCAAAGATGACAGCGCCTTCAGGTGGTTCCGGGAGATCGGCAGGACGGCCCATGAGGTAGACGATGTACACGAAGGCCGGAGGAAAAGCCAGCCAACACCAGGCTGCCAAACCAAGAAACCGTCTTCGGGGGCTCAATCTCATGATCGTATCTTCTCGATATCTGACGGCCGAACTGTCGTAGGAAGGCCGAAGGGCTTCAACAGCAACATCCGCATAAGGCCGATGCGTTTCCGCCTATTCAACCGCATGCCAGTCTGGCAGCAAGTTCGACCCTTCCCTGGTAAGCGGCCCAAACTCGTTCTCGTCGCCGTCCCCTCGCTTCAGGCAAATCTGCCACGGTCCTTCCGGCGTAGGCGCCCGGCAGAAGAGAATCATAGTCCCATCCAGCGAGTAGCGAGCGTCGTGCTGCCCATCGGCGCCGAAAGTCACCTGTTCCCAATCCCGGCCATCCACGCCAACCTGGTGAGTGTGGCCCTGGACAGGCTGGTAATTCTACGGTTGCTTCGGCTTTACCTCAAAAACGGACCGGGCACGGAACAGGCAAACGTCAAACTCCATGAAGAAGTTGACCTGCCCGAGGAGGACTGGCACCGTGTTACTCTGAGTCCAAGCGAAGGCCAAGCGTACCGGGGGGAACTTCCCCACGGTGGCAGAGACAAGCAAGGCGCGAGCTTCCTGTTGGGCTAGATTGCCGGTCAAATGGACGGCAACGGTCTGCTCTTCCCAGACGGCTCCAAGTTGTCTGCCGAGGTCGTAGGAAAGCACGTTGACCGCCGCTGCGCTATCGAGCAAGCCTACTGCCGACGCCGTATGCTCCCGCAAGCTCAGGATTATTGGCAAGTAGGGCAAAAGAGTGGCGGCTCCCCTGGCAGGGTCCTTGGCTACAAACGGATACTGTTCGGCCTGTGGGATCATGACGCCGCCTTTTCGAGTTCCCGCAACAAAACGGCCGACGCATCGTCGGCGTCCAGCGGCGTCCACACTGGGTAAGCGACACCGACTTGCAGCAAGGGATCTCCTTCGTCCTGAGCTAAATCGGCAGCCAGCAATTGGATCAGCCGTAGCTTGTCCATACGGGACAACGTGGGCAAGACTGGCACAATTGCAGACAAACCATCCTGAGTTGGAGTCATGTTCGGGTCACCTCGGGTCGTCCCAGAGTTCCTAGTCGCTCCGGGTCCATATAGTCCGTCAACCCGGCGCGGTGTTCGGCGAGGGCTTCCGACGCCAACCGCGCCAACTTGTCCGACGAGTTGGCGAGGGCACGGTCGAAGTCGTTCTCCGTGGCTAGTTCAGCGAGCAACCGTGACGCGAGCAAATCTTGCTCGACGGCGGACAACTTGCTGGCCTCAGCAAAGGCTTGTTGGAGCATCGGGGTCATGGGAACACCTCCTTCCTCAGAGGGTCTTCCGCCGCTCTCGATCAGGTCACGACTCGAACTCGCTCCGCGGTACCCCGGATTGGCGGATGATCGACCGCAACGTGCCGACGCGCAGCTCGCGATGGTCCGGCACCGGGACGGTCGTCGTCCCATCCGCAGTCACTCTTTGCATCACGATGTGGCTGCTCCGTTACCACACCTGGGCAAACTCATGGCGCTCCAAGATGGCGCACGTGTCCCGGCCCGAGAGGACCCGTAGCTTACCCGATGGCCACCTCGATCTGAGTGACGTAGATCTCCCCAGCCAGCCGCTGCTCGACCTCGGCGTGCGAGGCGCACTCAAAGAACAGTTCCAGAGCCTCGCGGAGGTTCACGCGGGCAACCTCGATCGTGTCCCCTTGGCTCGCTATGTCCAACTCAGGGCAGAGTGCTACGTACCTGTCCCCCTCGTGCCGGATGATCGCGGTCAGTCGTCGGGTCATTCTTCTTCTCCCTTGTACTTCTCCCTTTCCTTCGACCAGCCCGGTCAAGCGGCTACTTCACAATGGATGTCGCAATGTTCGGACTCTCCGGATTCACGTCCAAAGTCCGGGTCCTAGGAATGATCACCAAGTCCATGTCCTCCATGGGAATGGCACCGAGGAGAACCTCATCTCCCAATACCAGAGCACCCGCAAAACCAACTCGGTTCTTGAAGTGCAGCTCCACAGGTCCCACGTAGGGAAGGAGCTTTCTTCCGCCGTCTGCGAGTGTCACCACTTTCTTGGCGGTTTCTTCCAGCTCGAGCTGGAGTTGAACATGAACCGGGATGCAAAGATGCACTGCCCCTGCGTCTGCGAGGGCGTCGACTTCCACGGGTTGCAGCTCCGGCTTGCGCGGATTCTTGAGCGTCAGTTTTGCTCGGATCAATCCCATAAAGTTCGTTATCCTCAATCTTCGACATTCCCCCGCCACCGGGCAAGCTTTGCGACCGAGGGGAGAGCTTAGTGAGCCGAGCACCATTGTATCGCGGTGCGGAAGCCGAACGGAAGCCTCCTATTCATTCGCATGCCAGTCTGGCAGCAAATTCGACCCTTCCTTGGTGAGCTGCACAAACTCGTCCTCGTCGCCGTCCAGCCGCTTCAAGCAAATCTGCCACGGTCCTTCCGGTGAAGGCGCCCGGCAGAAGAGAATCATGCTGCCGTCCGGCGAATAGCGGGCGTCATGCTGCACATCGGCACCAAAGGTTAACTGCTCCCAATTCTTGCCATCCACGCCGACTTGGTGAATATGGCCTTGGACGGTCTGGCACAGGATCTTCTTGCCGTCCTTGGACCATTGCGGCGTGCAACAGGCTTCCTCGGTCTTGAGCGGGAAGCTCTCCTTGCCGTCCAGGCTGAGGACGAAGATCCCGATGTTCCCCAGGTGCCGGCTGGCGACAGCAAAGCGCCGACCATCGGGACTGTAGGCCGGCAGGCCACAGCGTTCCCATTCCTTCGGAGTGACGCGCTTCTCTTGACCGGAGGCGAGGTCCCGGACGAACGTCTGATTGTCCTGAATGAAGACGATCGACTGGCCATCCGGTGCCCAGTTCGCCTGGGAACCCTTGGTGACGAAGCGTGGCTCGGAGCCATTGCGCTTTATCAGCCAGACTTCCGGAAAGCCACCGCGCAACGTGGTGTACAGAATCCGCTTGCCATCGGGCGCGAAGCGCGGATCGGCGTCGGGCTCGCTTCCCTGGGTGAGCTGCTTCGCGTCCGTGCCGCTAGCGCGCATGCTCCAGATTTTCATCATGCCGCTGCGGTCGCTGACGAAGACGATAGTGCCTCGGAGGGTAGCCAGGTCGATCTTGCCCGCGCTCGGCGCCGGAGTGGCCGCGGACCTGGGCTCGACATCTTTCTTCTCTGGAGCAGGAGCGAGAGTGGCCCTCGGACCAACGGCAACCGCCGTAGGCTCGGGACCGGCCGAGGCTTTCGCCCGCCGGAAGCCGTAGCTATCGGCACCAAAGCAGGCGTCGGAGTACACGGGAAACTCCTTGTGGCGTGACGCCGACCGGCACTTCTCGGCAGTGCAGTCCCAGGCGCCGCCGCGGAGCACACGCATTTTGCCGCTGGCAGGCCCATGCGGGTTCTGGGTAGGACTCTCCGTGTACGAGGTTTCGCTGTACCAATCATGGCACCATTGCCAGACGTTGCCATGCATGTCGTAAAGGCCCCAACGATTGGGCTGCTTCTGGCCGACCGGGTGCGGCTTGCCGAGCGAATGCGGCTTGAGCCAGGCGTACTTCGGCAGTTCCTTCTCGGCGTCGCCGAAGCAGTACTTCGCTGCGCTCCCCGCGCGACACGCATACTCCCATTCCGCCTCGGTCGGTAGACGATAACCGTCGGCGTCGAAGTTGCACTCCCACGTGTTCAGGTCGTAGCAGGGTGTCAAGCCTTCCAGCTCCGAGCACTTGTTGCAGAAGCGGACCGCGTCGGTCCATTGTGTCCGCTCGACGGGATTCTTCGCGGCTTTCTGCTTCGAAGGATTGACGCCCATGATCTTTTCATAGAGTTCCTGTGTCACCGGATACTTGTCGAGATAAAACGAGCTAACCGAAACCGGATGCAGAGTTTCGTCTGGACGACCGGCGCTGTCGCCCATGGTGAAGGTACCGGCTGGGATTAGAACGATTTCGCCACCGGATTGGGGCTGGAGGCTAGGCAGAACGTGGACGTGGTTGCCCGCAATCGCGGGGCGGATGGAGTCGTTCTGGCCGCAGCCCGCCATGATGGAAACGATGGCCAGTAGCGCGAAGATTATCGTTCGAGACATAAGCTGATCCCGCTCGCCTTTCGTTCAACAAGTGGATGGTTCTCTCCGGGCGTGCCCTCTTGTGGTTGGCTGGCTCACGGAATGGGTCCTCTCGACTCAAGTTCGGTCGATTGCCGTGTGAGCTGCTTCCTCCTCGGGCGTGACCGCAACAATAATCAGGATACGCCTCCTCTCGTCCGCGCTCAAGTTGTGCGTGTGCAAGACGTTCTCTATCAGCGTTTGCCGATCCAGGGTGTCCAGGTTCCGGAAACGTGACGAGGTGACGATCCCGATAATGCCCGGGTCCTTCCTCAGCTTCACGCTATCAGGCGGCGGAAAGGCCTCTACCAGGATTCGTCGGAGCTTCCGAATCAGCCCCATTGCAGGACCCCCTTGGCGATGAACAGATTAGCCGCTTCGAAGAGTTGCAACGCCTTGGCCTTCAAGAGATTCCCTTTCACTCCCCGATACAATTTCATCCTCCTGAGGTGGGCGAGCAAGCGCTCCTCGGAAGCGTACCGGTAGTTGTGCCAGAGGAGGTACACCTCGTTGGCAGCGGCTTGTAACCTCCTGATATGGTCTGTGATGTCATGGTCCGACCATCCCTCCGCTCTGAGCTTCTCCTTGCCCACTCGAAGCATGCCGCTCTCGCCGAACAGCGCCAGGACGTCGTGCCGGGATTCAAACACGGGCGTTTGCTTCGCGCGAAACGCCCGTATCATGCTCTCCACAGCGACGCCGGCCACGTACATCGCCAGAGCGTAGCTGTTGCCCTCCTGATACAGATACCGTGCCTGCCTGATGCGTTCCAGGGCTACTTCGTAGTACTGCTCGGGCCTCCGGATATCCATCTTGTTTTCGTGCGCTTTGCGGATCTGACCTTGAAAGGCTCAGTGCCGCGCTCCCTCATGACTCGCCGGATTGCGCAGCGTTTCCTGCGTCCGTGCCCGGATTTCACTGGCAATCGGCGCCACCCGCGGGTCCAGCGCCATGAGAATGCCCGCGCGCTGACGCAGCGTCTTCACCACCCAGCGACATTCGCCCGATAGCTCATCCTGGTTATCGCCGATCTCCACGAGGGCCTCGGTGTAGGCCTTGCAGCGCTGCACCGCGTCGGACCCGTCGTAATCCAGTACGTTCTTGCGGAAAGCCTCGTTCATCTGGGCGACGTCATCCGGCGTCTTGATCTTGGCCTTGCGGGCCGCGACCCGCTTGTCGATCTCCTGAGTGATCTGTTCCATCTCGGCAAGGAAGGCCTGGAGCTCCGGATGCACACTCCTCTGCTCTCCGAGGTACTGCCGCATCTTCTGTCCAAACTCCATATAGCGCGTGATGCGGCCGCGGATATGTTTCACAAAGGTCAGCCCCTCCTCGAGGGTTTTGTCGATCTCGCTGCGTTTCTGTTTCTGTTGGTTGTTGGTGTAAATCGGCGTGAGTGTATCGCGCACGGAACAGGTCGCCCGGCCCTTGTACTCGGCCTTTTGTCCTTCCAGGTCGAGGATGTGCTGGCAGGGGCCGACGCCCAAGGTGTTGCGCATCACGTCTACTACCGTGAAGGCATCCAGGGGTGTCCGCTGCACACGGTTGATCGGGTAGACGAGAGCCGGCCCCTGGAACTGGAGCACCTTGCTCTTGAGTGGTTGCAAATAGCCGCGCCGGTCGGGATCGGACCAGCACGGATAGGGAAAGCGGCCCAGCACGGTATTCCACCGGCTGCGGTTGGCGTCGATCCTCTGGTCGCCACCGCCCAGCCAGGAAGGCTTGAGGTACGGACCACCCGGCTGGTCTTGCAAAAGCATCTCCCAGCTGTCCGTCAGATCGTTGGGCCGGCTGAAATCGACGCGCCACTGAGCCGGGAACGGCATCCTCCAGTCCAGCGGAATAATCGTACCGGTGTCGGCCGGCCCCAGGTCGCGCGTGTGCCAAATCTGTGGCGCTTCCAGCAACGCTACCCACACTTTCTTGCCTTCGAAGCCGATTTCCGAGCCGGTCACCAGACGCTGGTCACCAACTCCCTCCAGGGTAACCTTCATATCCTGCTGCCGATTCTCGAAGACACACATGGCGAGGGCGTCCCCCTTGCCGGTGAGGTGCAGCACAAAGTTCTCGCTCGGCAGCTCCACGGCAGGCAGTGGCAGCTTGGTGGCGTCGACGGTGATGTCGTCGGCGAAGAAGTCCGGCAAGACGACGAAGCGTCCCGGGCATTCGACACGCAACTTGCCGGCCCCTGTCCCCGGCTCCACCTGCACAGAAACGTCGCCCCGCTTGATGCGGAACTTGCTGGCGACCTCGGTGCCCTTCGCTGTCTTGTAGGACGCTTCCAGGCAGGCGCTGCCTCTGCTGTTTTCAACCAGGGCCACGCTCTCCAGGCGGGCCGCGGGCTCTCCGGCGGCTGACTGTAAACGCATTCGCAGCCGGGCCACTGCCCCGTCGGGCCTGACGCCATGTACTTCCACCGCACTATCCTGTTTGCGTAGGACGGCAACGATTCGCCCATTGCTGATGACGGCATCACCCTTAAAGGTGTCGGCCGTCTTGTCGATTGGGATGGCGGTCCAGTTATTTTTTCCCGCCAAGGCCACCGGCGCCAGCGCTACCGCGGACGGTCGGCCCGTGTCCCAAACGGTGATGCCCATCTTGGGAGTGACGTCGGCAGATTGCGCCGCCGCCCCGCCGGACATCGCACTCAGCCACGGCAGGATCGTCAACAGCGGAGCCATTCGGAGAACCACGGGACAGCGCATCAGATACCCCCTTGTTCGGAGTTACGTCCGGCAACGTCGGTTTGTCCATCGGCCGATTTTTCATCTGGCCGCCCACTTTCCACGGAAGCCGCATTTCGGTCGAAGGTCCGATTCTACCCGATGAAGCGACGATGGCAAGAAACTGCTTTCCTCTCTCCAGGTTGACACCCAACAGAAAGGTGTCCTGGCGGTCAGGCTTCACCCACGACTCGGTAAGTGCCCCACACAGCCGGCAACGCCTCGGGGGGCAGCGCGCGGAGTAAGCGCTGCTGCCGCTCGACCTCCTCGACGGTCAAAATACCGAGTACTCCGAGCCGGTTGCGGACTTCTTCGTAAAACATGTGCATGTTTTCGACCATCAATCCGTCCGAGCGACATTCCGACCAATCCATATGCACATTGTGGTAGCCAGCCATTTCCAACGTCCGAGCAAGGGTCGCCCCGACGTCGGGAGAGAGGCGGTTGGCCTGATACAGCTGGTTAATGGCGATGGCCCAAATCCGCAAGGGCGCCAGCTCGGGTCGGCCCGTGGCTTCCAGGCGGGCGAGGCGGGCGAGAGGCGACCGGAAGTCGGGTTCCAGGAAGCCAACGCGCGTGCCCGGCCGAACAGCGGCCCGGAGCCGGCCGAGCACGAACTCCACCATCGGAAGGTGGTGAAGAACGGTTCGCCCAACAACCACGTCCGCGCCCTTCAGCCAGGTGCCGAGCTCGGAGATGTCCGCCAGCACGGGCTCAAACCGCGCGGGCTGCATCCCGGCCAACCCGATGCGGGCCTCCGCCAGAAGGCCTTCGCTGCAATCCACGCCGACCAGGACGCCGCCCTCCCCGAGCCGGCGAAGGATGCGGCGGCTGAGACCGCCGGGGCCGCAGCCGAGTTCAACCACACGGTCGTGCGGCCGCAGCGCCAGATCGTCCAGTAGCCGCTCGGACAACTCCGCGAAATGCGCGTCTTGAATCTCCAGCCGGCGAGCGGCGCGTGCGGACTGGCCGAGGACATAGCCTTGTGCATCTGTCATGGTATCGCCTCCGGGCATTCCGGCTCGTCTGGTTCTCTAGGGGGACCCCGGCTTCAACGGCGTGGCCGGCTCAGAGCGCAGGTAGGCAAACAAATCGCGCAGCTCCTGATCGGCGAGTGTGTCCAGGATGCCTTCGGGCATGAGTGAGGTCTCCGCGCGCGTCATCGACTCGATCTCGGTTTTCCGAAGCGTGGTTCGCACCCCTTTCGCGTCGAGAATCGTGACCTTGTCGGCGGTGTTCTCGGCCAGCAGGCCCGAGAGGATGCGGCCGTCCACACTCGCCACGATGTACTGCTGATACCCTTCACGAATGACCGCGCTGGGGTCGATGATGTTCGGCAGCAGCACCTCCAGGTTTTTCCGGTCCGCGGCGGTCAACTCGGGGCCAATTTGCACACCTTCACCGAAGAGTTGGTGGCACGTGAGGCAATGCTTGGCGACCAAGGGTTTTCCCCGAGCCGCATCGCTCGCCCCCTTGGCCAGGATCTGGGTGACGGCCAGGATCCGGCCCTGTTTCTCGCGGCTGGTCGCCGAGCGGACTTGACCCCAGAGCTTCTCCGCTCGTTCGTGGAGCTTCGGATCGTTGTGCAGCAGGATGCGGCGGACCTGTTCGAGGCCGATGTCCTTGGCGGGGACAGTGCCCTGCTCCACGACCGTGAGCAGCGTGGCCGACCACGAGGGCCGACTGACGAGTACGTCGCGCGCTTTATCCTGGAGAGCGACCGTCATGTGCGGGTATTGCGCCACGACGGCTGCGGCGATTTCAGGCGAGTCGTAGCGTTGAAGGGCCAGCAGAGCCGCGCTGCGAACGGGCGCGGGCTCCCCCTTGCTCAGCGACTGGAGGAAGAGCGCCAGGGACCAGGCCTGTCTCAACTCTCCCAACGTGCGAATGAAGTCCGCCCGCTCATTGGCCGGTAGCTGGCCATCGGCTGCACGGGCCGTTGCCAACGGATAGGCGGCTTCCAGGCCGAGGCGGAGCGACAGCCGGACGAGCGCAGAACTCGGACGCTCTTCCTTCAGAAGCGGATTCAGGGTAGCGGCCAGCGCCTCCGGAGCCTTCTCGAGATGCAGGCCGTCAAGCTGCTGTTCCAGCGCGCCGATCAGGCGCTCGCGCTCGGCCGGGGTCGGGGCCAGACCAAGTAGGCGGGCGCAGCTGGCGAAGTCCTCGCGTTTTCCCTCGGCCAAGTAGCGGCGTGCCAGCCGTTCGACAACGACGGACCGCGTAAGCGGACGGTTCCAGCTCTCGGCCGAGCTGACCAGCTTCAGTACCTGATCGCGGTCCGAGATGGCCTTGTCCTCGATGGCCCACCACAACAACAGCGGTATCTGCGGGTCAGCGACGTCTTCAGCCCGGCCGAGCAGGCGCTCAACAATGGGCATAGCCACGGATCCGGGAAGGCGCTTGCACGTGCAGGCCAGCTGATTGCGCACGGTCACGCTCGGCTCGTGCTGAGCCAACTCCACGAGCCGGTCGCCAAAACGTTGCGGAACCTGGCGCCGGTCGCCCAGCAGGCGGATCGTCCAGGCGCGGATGTGTTCAACCGGGTGATCCAGCAGCTTAAGCGCAAGCTCATCGGTGAGTCCCCCGCTGACGTAAAGGGCCCACAGAGCCTCCAGCGCAAGGCGAGGATCTTGCTCATCCCGCACCATCTCGTCCAGCCGTGGACAGATGGCGGGGTCGTGCCGCTCCATGAGGATGCGGCGGGCCTCCCGCGTGTACCAGGCGTTGCCGTGCTTCAGCAAACCCGCCAGGTCGTCGTTGGAAAGTTTGCTCAGCGGCCATTTGCCATCCGCCTTGGGATTTGTCCCCTCCGGCACAACGCGCCAGATACGGCCCGTATCGCGGCTGGGCATGTACCACCTGCTGCGGTCTTTCGGGTCGCTGTGGCTGATGTTGTAATCGTACCAGTCGGCGACGTAGAGCGCGCCATCGGGTCCGACGAGACTCTTGACCGGCCGAAACCAGCGGTCGCTCGAAACGAGGAAGTCTTCCTGGAAGTGCGTCGTAAACGTCGAGCCCTCCGGCTGGAGCTGGCTGACGCGCATGGCGTTGACGCGCAGATTCGGATAGATGACGGTATCCGGGAAGCGCTCCGGAAACAGACCGCCTTGGTAGATGACGAAGCCGCCCGTTAATGCACTACCCAGGAAACCACGATGCTTGACGGGATTGAAGTAGCCAAATGCGTAGGGATTGTGCAGTGGGCCATGCTTGCCGAATCCCTTAATGTAATAGCCCCCCTGGACATGATGGCAGAGCGGCTCAGTCGTGTTGCCGCCGGCGAAGAGCTGGCCGTGGCGGTCGAATTCGATTCCCCAGGTGTTGCCACCCCCCTCGGCGAAGAGCTCGAACACCTGGGTCCGCGGGTGATAGCGCCAGATGCCCTGTTGAAACTCGATGCCGCGAATGTTGGCCGTCACCGTGCTGCCCTGTGCTCCGTAAAGCCAGCCGTCCGGGCCCCAGGTCAGGGAGTTGGCGAAGGCGTGAGCGTCCTCCATGCCGAAGCCCTGAAGCAGCACCTCGGGGTCGCCATCCGGGTCGTCGGTGCCGGGTTTGAGGCGGTAGAAGAGGAGGTACGGCGGTTGCACTACGAAGACACCGCCGTAGCCCAGGGCCATGCCCGAGGCCAGGTTCAACCCGGTGATGCAATCCTTCGCCTTGCGGTAGCGGCCAGCGCCATCGGGATCTTCCAAGATGACGATCTTGTCGGCGCCCTTGGGGCCTTTCGGAGGCGGCTCCGGCACCCGGTCGTACTTGGTGCGCAGGTACTGATCCACTTCGACCGCCTGGACTCCGTTGGGAATCGGGTATTGCAAGTACTCCAGCACCCACAACCGCCCGCGGTCGTCAAAGGTGATGCAGACTGGTTGCTGCACCATCGGCTCATGGGCGAGCAGCTGGATCTCCAAACCTTTGGCTACCTGGATCGTTTTCTTCGCCTCTTCCGGCGGCACCTTGGGCGGCACGCCCGGCGGGAGGGGAGGTGTATCGGCCCCAGGAGCGAGTTGCAGGAACCAGGCCAGGCAGAGAGAGACGAGTACAGCAGTAGTGCGAAGCGGCGTCATGGCAGGAGTCGTGTGCCAGGGGTAGTACTGGGTACTGAGCACTGAGTACTGAGACAGCTTCCCGATCTCTTCTATGGGCTCTCGACTCTGTTCCCGGACCACTACCCCCTACTTAATAGCGCCGGCGCGATTGATCTCGGAAAACGGCCAGAACGGATAGTACACGAGCAAGGCCCGACCCAGCAGGAGCCGATCCGGCACCAAGCCCCACGTTCGGCCGTCGGAGCTTTCAGGGCTATTGTCACCCAGGCACAGGTAATGGCCGGGCTGTACATAGAGCGTGCGCGGAGACAGTTTCCGTAGCGGCTCCCACTGGTTCGGGTCGCCCCAGGCCTCGTCGAACGCCAGCGGGGCATCGCCATGGGCCAGGAAGCTACCGGCGCTGGAGGTGTAATACGTATCGCGCCCCAGCTTGAGCCGGCTCACACGCAGCGCTGCCCCCTGCACGCCGATGCTGGCTGGTTCCAGATCATTCTTGTAGGGCCCGCGCAGCACCGGCGGATCATAGGTAACGCCATCGCCAAAGGGCAAACTGTTGTCAACCCACACGGTCAGCCGTTCATCCACATTGGCAAACCGCAGCCGATAGGTACCAGCCTTCTTGAGCGAAGTAGCCCGGCTCTCCAGGGTTTCCGGCTGAGCATGGTCGCTGAGACGAACCAGCGTACACATGCCCGTGCTCAGGTCGAACCGCGCCTGAAAGCGATTGAGTCCCTTGGACAGCTCCAGCGTCAGCGCGCCTTGGGCCTGTTCGATCTCGACATCGCACTCCAGAATCAAGTCGCCGACCCAGTTTTGCGCTGGCGATGAATGGCCGCGCTCCGACACCCACGTGTTGTATCCCATGAAGTCGGTGATCAGGCGCGGCCCCGCGGCATCGCGCAACAGATGCCGGTAGCGCAACCAGCCCATGGCATCGGGCTGGGCCGCGCGCCGGAAGGACGTGGTATCCGCGGCAGAAACCGGCTTCCACGCTTCGTCTTCCGGACGCCAGCGCGGCGGCAGGGTCTTGTCCTGATGGTCGTTGTCGTAGACCAAACGGCGCAGCGCCAAGATCTTATCGGGAGCCTTGCGGATAATGTGGAACTTGCCCTCCTCGAAGGCATGCGAGGCCCGCTCGTCGTTCTCGTGGGCATAGGGCTCTTTTTTCCAGAGGTCTTCCTTGCGGGCATTGCTCTCGTCGTATTTCAGGCCGTCGTAGGCATAGAGCTTGCCGTACCAGATGGCGATCGTTTCACTGGGCAGGCCGATGAGCCGTTTGATATAATTCATCGGCACATAGTCTTTTTGCGGCTGGGCCGGATACTTGAAGACGACTACATCGTGCCGTTCGGGCTTGCCCAGGTGGCTGTCATAGAGGAATTTGCTGACCAGGACCCGGTCGCCCGTATTCCAGGGCGGGTTGATCCCTTCGTGGACGAAATCGATATAATAGCGACAATTGGGACAGGTGCAACCGATCACACGGCTACGCT